>NZ_JBSGFQ010000025.1:0-125322 GCF_053603495.1 Nonomuraea sp. NPDC004186
CTTTCAGCCGTTCAAGTCCCTGTCAAATTGACCCGACTTGCTCGACCTGCTGGAATTAAGACCCGCCCCGCTTCCGGGACAACCCCTCTAACTTACCAGCCCTCACGAGTGGACGCGCACGTCCGCCGTGATGGAGGAGGAAGAAGGCTTGTGCCGGACTGCTTCGGCTCTTCAAGATTAGCAGCGCTCCCGACCCCTCGTGCCGGATCGCCGCGTACGACGGACACAGATCGATCACGCCCGAACATAGACTCCCCACGTGAGCAGTAACACGCCGCCAGTGGCGAAGAAGGTTCCGACTGAGCGCACCCACCACGGTGACACCGTCATCGACGAGTACGCCTGGCTGAGCAACAAGGAAGATCCCGATACCACCGCCTATCTGGAGGCGGAGAACGAGTTTCTCAAACAGCAGACCGCTCACCTCTCCGATCTCCAGGAGCAGGTGTTCCAGGAGATCAAGGGCCGCACGCAGGAAACCGACCTCTCGGTGGCCAGCCGCAAGGGCTCCTGGTGGTACTTCTCGCGCACCTCGGAAGGCAAGCAGTACGCCGTCTCCTGCCGGGTCCCGGCCGACAGCGACGCGCCTCCGGAGATCACCCCGGGAGCCACGCTCGAACGCGAGGAGGTGATTCTCGACGGCAACGAGCTCGCCGGCGACAGCCCGTTCTTCTCGATCGGCACCAGCTCCGTCTCGCCCGACGGCACGATGCTGGCCTATTCGACCGACTTCAAGGGCGACGAGCGATTCACGCTGAAGTTCAAGAACCTCGAAACAGGCGAACTGCTCCCCGACGAGATCACCGACATCTTCTACGGCGGTGCCTGGTCGGCCGACGGCTCGACGTTCTTCTACACGCGCGTCGACGACGCCTGGCGCCCGTTCCAGGTCTACCGGCACACCCTCGGCACCGAAGAGGACGTGCTGGTCTACGAGGAGTCCGACGAGCGTTACTGGGTCGGCATCGGCCTCACGCGCAGCGAGAAATACCTCGTGCTCGGCGCGGGCAGCAAGATCACCAGCGAGGTGCGCATTCTCGACGCCACCGATCCCGCCGGTGAGTTCACGGTCGTGCGCCCCAGGAAGACCGGCGTCGAATACGGCGTCGAGCACGCGGGCGACTTCTTCTACGTGCTCCACAACGAGAACGCCGAGAACTTCGAGCTGGCCACCGCCCCGCTCGACGCCCCCGGCACCTGGACGCCGCTGATCGCCCACCGGGACGACACCAGGCTCCTGGAGATCGACGCCTTCTCCGACCACGCCGTGGTGCACTTCCGCCGTGACGGGCTGACCGGCCTGCGCGTGCTGCCGTACCCGGCCGACGTCCAGGGCCGGCGCGAGCGGATCGAGGCCGCCGAGCGGAACGCGTACGAGATCGACTTCCCCGAGCCGCTCTACGACGTCGGGCCCGCGGGCAACCCCGAGTTCACCACGACGCGGCTCCGGCTGGCCTACACGAGCATGGTCACCCCGCCCAGCGTGTACGACTACGAGCTCGACACGCACGAGCTGATCCTGCTCAAGCGGCGCCCGGTGCTGGGCGGCTACGATCCGGCCGACTACGAGCAGTTCCGCGAGTGGGCCACGGCCGAGGACGGCACGAGGATCCCGGTGTCCATCGTGAAGCGCAAGGACTCCGCCAGGCCCGCGCCGACCGTTCTGTACGGGTACGGCAGCTACGAGACCTCCATCGACCCCGGCTTCTCGGTCCCGAGGCTCTCGCTGCTCGACCGCGGGTTCGTCTTCGCCGTCGCGCACATCAGGGGCGGCGGTGAGATGGGCCGCCGCTGGTACGAGGACGGCAAGCTCACCAGGAAGCGCAACACGTTCACCGACTTCGTGGCCGTGGCCAAGCACCTTAAGGCGACCGGCTGGAGCGAGCGGGTCATCGCCAGGGGCGGCTCGGCCGGCGGCCTGCTGATGGGCGCGGTCGCGAACCTGGCGCCGGAGGAGTTCGCGGGCGTGGTGGCCGAGGTGCCGTTCGTGGACGCGCTGAACACCATCCTGGATCCGTCGCTCCCGCTCACTGTGATCGAATGGGACGAGTGGGGCGACCCGCTGCACAACCCCGACGTCTACGCCTACATGAAGAGCTACACCCCGTACGAGAACGTGGACGGCCGCGCGTACCCGCCGATCCTGGCCATCACCAGCCTGAACGACACCCGCGTCCTCTACCACGAGCCCGCGAAGTGGATCGCCCGGCTGCGGGCGACGGCGAACGGCGGGCCGTTCCTGCTCAAGACGGAGATGGGTGCCGGGCACGGCGGCCGCAGCGGGCGCTACGACGCCTGGCGCGAGGAGGCCTTCGCGCTCTCCTGGATCATCGAGAGGGGCACCTCATGACCTATCAGGCCGACGACCGGCGCTACGAGCGGCAGCCGTACAACCGCAGCGGTCGCAGCGGGCTGAAGCTGCCCGCGGTCTCGCTGGGCCTGTGGCACAACTTCGGCGACACCCGCCCGATCGAGAACTCCCGGGCGATCCTGCGGCGCGCGTTCGACCTCGGGGTGACGCACTTCGACCTGGCCAACAACTACGGCGTCCCGTACGGCTCGGCGGAGACGAACTTCGGCCGCATCCTGCGCGAGGACTTCACCCCGTACCGGGACGAGCTGATCATCTCCACCAAGGCCGGCTACGACATGTGGCCCGGCCCGTACGGCGAGTGGGGATCGCGCAAGTACGTCCTGGCCAGCCTCGACCAGTCGCTGAAGCGCATGGGGCTGGAGTACGTCGACATCTTCTACAGCCACCGCCCCGACCCGGGGACGCCGCTGGAGGAGACCATGGGGGCGCTCGACCGGGCCGTGCGCTCGGGCAAGGCGCTCTACGCGGGCATCTCCAACTACTCGGCCGAGCAGACCGCCCAGGCCGCGCGGATCATGCGCGAGCTGGGCACGCCGCTGCTCATCCACCAGCCGTCCTACTCGATGATCAACCGGTGGATCGAGGACGGGCTGCTCGACGCGGTGGAGGAGGCGGGCATGGGCTGCATCGTGTTCTCGCCGCTGGCCCAGGGCCTGCTGACCGACCGCTACCTCGGCGGCGTGCCGGCGGACTCGCGGGCGGCGACGAGCAGGTTCCTCAGCGCCGACCGGATCGACCTCGACCTGGCCCGCGGCCTCGACGAGATCGCCAAGGGCCGTGGGCAGACGCTGGCCCAGATGGCGCTGTCGTGGACGCTCAGGGACCCGCGGGTGACGAGCGTGCTCATCGGGGCCAGCAGCGTGCGGCAGTTGGAGGACAACGTGGCGTGCGTGGACGGCCCGGCCTTCACGGAGGACGAGCTGGAGGCCATCGACAAGATCACCGAGCGCTACACGGCCCGCTGATCACAGGGATTCGTGCCGCTGGAGGTAGGTGAAGGCGGCCCAGCCGGGCAGCACCGGGAGCCAGAACGTGAGCAGCCGGTGCAGCAGCACGGCCGAGGTGGCCAGCTCGGCGGGCACGCCGGCCACGGTCAGGCCGCCCGCGAGCGCGAGTTCGACCGCGCCCAGACCGCCCGGTGTGGGCGCGGCCGAGCCGATGGCGTTGGCCGTGAGGTAGACGACCGCGACGGCGGTGAAGCTGAGCGAGCCGCCGAACGCGGCCACGCAGGCGTCCAGGCAGAGCACGAACGCCAGGGTGATCATGAGCGTGCCCGTGCACGCCTCCACCATCTTGCGCGGCGACTGCAGCACGTCGAGCAGCCTGGGCAGCACGTTCGAGAACAGCTTGCGCATCCTGGAGGTCACCAGCCTGCGCAGCGGCGGCACGCCGAGCACCACCACGACCAGCACCGCGACCGCGAGCAGCACCAGGACGAGGCCGCGCGACGGGGTGAACGACGTGGTCGTGGTGGAGCCGGTGATGTAGGCGAACAGCAGCAGCAGCGCGATGTGGAAGACCAGCATGATGAGCTGTGAGGCCCCCACGCTGGCCACCGCGCTGGCCGGCGAGATGCCGCGCTTCTGCAGGTAGCGGGTGTTGATCGCGACCCCGCCCACGGCGGCGGGCGCGACGAGCTTGACGAACGACGAGGCGAACTGCACGAGCACGGTACGCCAGAGCGGCAGCGGCTCGGGCACGAAGCCCCGCAGCATCAGGGCCGCGGCCACGAAGCTGACGAACGACGCGACCAGCGCCACCCCGGACCAGGCCCAGTTGGCCGTGGTGACCACCCGGTAGATGTCGACCCGGCTGAGCTGGGAGAGCACGATGTACGCGGCCAGCGTGCTGGCGATGATCGTGATCAGGGTGCGCGGTTTGAAGCGTTCGAGGCGTACTTCCTCGACCTTGCCCTGCGGCTTGAGCGCGACGATGTGCTCGCGGATGCCGGCCAGCAGGTTCTTGTTCTTGGAGAGGGCCGAACGGGTCTCCCTGGTCAGCGCGATGCGCTGGAGCAGCGGCATGGCGGCGGCCAGCGTGTCGGGCCCCATGACGGCCGCCGCCGTCCGTACGGAGCGTTCAGGGCCGACGCGCAGCGCCAGGTAGGTGAGCAGCTGGGCGATGTCGAGCCTGAGCAGCAGGTCACCGGCGGCGATCTCGCCGCTGCGCGCGTCGGTCAGCACGACGCGGCCCGCCCGGTCGAGGTGGATGCTGTCGCCGGTGAGCCGCCGGTGCGCCAGGCGCTGGATCTGCAGCAGCTCCACCTGCTCCCAGATCTGGGCGAGCAGCTCGTCGTCGATCTGCTCGTCGGGCACGTCGTCGAGGGGGCGCGTCTCGATGTGCTCGTACGCGAGCATCGCGGCCTCGGTGCCGATCTCGCTGGTGCCGAGCAGCCTGGGGGTGCTCGCGCCGGCCGCCTGGGCCGCGTACGCCATGAGCGCCTCGCGCTCCAGCTCGGCCCGGAGCGACCTGATGGCCCTGCGCCTGGTCTCGGAGTTGAGCCGGATGCGCCGCCACAGCCGGTACGGCAGCCCGGCCACCTGCCGGTCGCGGTCGAGCACGGTGACGTCGAGGCTGGTGCCGTCCTTGAGCCCGATGGCGTAGCGGCGGCTGCCCTGGTGGTCGTCCTCGATGCGGCGGGCCGAGACCACCGCGAACGACAGCTTGCGCAGCGCGGCCACCAGGGCACTGCCCGCCGGCCTGGTGTTGGGGCTGCCGACGCCGTAGAGGGTGGCGTAGCCGATGACCATGCCGACCAGCACCGTGACGATGGCGCTCGGGATCGTGATCTGCCGGCCGGAGAAGAACGCGAGGACGTAGAGGGCGATCGTGGTCCACATCAGCATGCGCCAGGTGGGGCGGCGCGAGATGCGGACGGCGGTGGCGTACGCGACGACCGAGGTGAGCAGCGTGTTCACCGGCTCGATCGTCCGGTCGCCGGTCAGCAGCACGCGCAGGTCCTCGGCGTTGCCGGCGACCAGCCACTGCCCGAGCAGGAACGACCCGGCCATGCCGATGATCGCGGCGATCAGCCCTTCGGCGACGCGTAGCCCGTCGCGGTGGAAGACCCGTTCGACGGCGAAGGCCGCGGGCACGATGAGCACGGCCGCGCCACCGAGGAACGCGGCGATCCTGCTGAGCAGCGGTACGAGCTGCGCGCCCTCCTTGACGTCGGCCTCCAGGCCGATGAGCGTCTGCTTGGCGACCAGCGCGAGCAGGACGACCGCGCCGAGCACGATGAGCGTGGCGAAGAAGCGCAGCAGGTCGGAGGGGCGGCGAAGACGCTGGGGCAGCAGCGGCTCTACAACGTAGACGTCGCTTTCCGCGCGTGACTCATCCACGGCTGGATCCCCCTCGAGGTCCTCCGTGTCATCTCGTTCCCTGATTTCGGCCACCGACAGCGATTCTGCACCTTCCCGGCCGGACCGTGCGATCTCTAGGCTTCCAGTGTCCTCAATCGCCCCCGCAATCGTCGCACCGGGCAGGCTACACGCATTTCCGCGTCTGCCGTCATTCCAGGTGCGGGACGTAGTCTGTGTCCCATGTCGGGTGAATTGAGGGTTTTGGGGGCGTGTCCGCTGGACTGCCCGGATGGCTGCTCCTGGGTGGTCACCGTGGAGAACGGCAGGGCCGCCAAGCTCCGCGGCAACCCCGACCACCCGTACACCAGGGGCGCCCTGTGCGTGAAGGTCAACCGTTACCTCGAGCACACCCGGGCGGACGACCGCATCCTCCACCCCATGCGCCGCATCGGTCCCAAGGGCTCCGGCCAGTTCGAGCGCATCTCCTGGGACGAGGCGCTCGACGAGATCTCGGTGCGGCTGCGCGGCATCGTCGAGGAGCACGGCGGGGAGGCCATCTGGCCGTACCTGGGCACCGGCACGCTCGGCTACCTCCAGGGCTGCGAGGGCGTGGCCGGGCGGCGGTTCTGGAACATGCTGGGCGCCTCCAAGCACTGGCTCAACATCTGCTCGGCGGCCGGCAGCAGCGGCCTGATGCGGACGAACGGCACCCCGGGCGGCATGGACCCCGAGAACTTCGCGCTGGCGAAGCTGATCCTGCTCTGGGGCACGAACACGCTGACCAGCGGCCACCACCTGTGGAAGTTCATCCAGGACGCGCGGGCGGACGGCGCGCACGTCGTCGCCATCGACCCGATCCGCACCAGGACGGCCGACCAGGCCGACGAGTACCTGGCGATCAGGCCGGGCACGGACGCGGCGCTCGCGCTCGGGCTGCTCAACGTCGTGCTGGCGGAGAACGCGCAGGATGAGGAGTTCCTGGCCGAGCACACCGAGGGCTGGGAGGACTTCCGCCAGGAAATCCTGAAATATCCGGTCGAGACTGTGGCTGAAATCACCGGCATCCCCGCCTCCGCCATCCACAGCCTGGGGATACGGCTCGCCCACACCCGCCCGACCGCCATCCGCGCCACGCAGGGCCTCCAGCGGCACCAGGGCGGCGGCACCGCGCTGCGCACGCTCGCCTCGATCCCCGGCGTCACCGGCGACTGGCGCCACCCCGGCGGCGGCATCGCGTACTCCACCAGCGGCCACGTGCACTTCGACATCGACGCCCGCGACGACCTGCTGGCCAAGCCCGTCCGCACGCTCGTCATGACCAAGCTGGGGTCCCAGCTCGACGACGTGAAATGCCTCTGGGTGTACGCGGCCAACCCGGCGGGCTCGAGCCCCGACGCGAACGCGATCAGGCGGCAGCTCGCCCGCGAAGACCTGTTCACGGTGGTCATGGAGCAGTTCCCCACCGACACCGTGGACTACGCCGACATCGTGCTCCCCGCGACCATGCAGACCGAGCACCAGGACCTGCACGCCGGATACGGGCACCTCTACCTGCTCTGGAACGAGCCCGCCGAGCCTCCGCCCGGCGAGTGCCTGTCCACGACGGAGACGTTCCGGCGGCTGGCGGCGCACATGGGGATGACCGAGCCGTCGCTGTTCGACTCGGACCTGGAGCTGGCCGAGCAGCTGCTGTCGGGCGGGCACCCGTCGCTGGAGGGCATCACGCTGGACCGGCTGCGCAAGGAGGGCTGGGTGCGGATGAACTACCCCGAGCCCTTCACGCCGTTCGCCGAGGGCTTCCCGACGCGGTCGGGCAGGATGCGCTTCCCGCCGGCGGGCAAGGCGTACACCCCGTCCCACACGGCCGGCGCGAGGGGTGGCTCGCCGTACCCGCTGGCGCTGGTCACGCCCGCGTCGCACACGTTCCTCAACACGACCTTCGGCAACAACCCGGAGCTGCGCCGCCGCGCCAAGGACCCGGTGGTGCTGGTCAACCCGGCCGACGCGGCGGCCCGGGGGCTGGTGGCCGGTCAGCGGGTACGCGTGCACAACGACGGCGGCGAGTTCCTGGCGGACGTGGAGATCAGCGACCGCGTGGCGGCCGGGGTGGTGGCCTCACCGAAGGGGCGCTGGCCGAAGCTGACCCCCGGCGGCGCCAACCCGAACGCGGTCGTGGCCGAGCGGGACGGGGACATGGGCATGGGGCCGGGCTTCCACGACAACCTGGTCGAGATCAGCCCTTGTGCCGGTCCATGAACGCCACGATCCGGTCGAGCACGTCCTTCCCGTGAGGGCTGGCGAACAGGGCCGAGGCGTGCAGGCTCTCCCCCGGGATGACCATGGTCTGGTTGTCGGGGGCCTTCGTGGCGGCGGCGTGCGCCGTGGCCAGGTCGTCGGCGCCGCCGTACCCGTCGTTCGCGGAGCCGATCTGCAGGAGCGGGACGGTCAGCCTGGCCGCGTTCTCCGCGCTGATCTCGCCTGAGACGGCCACCACGCCGGCCACCTTCGGGCCGAGCCTCAGGGCGGCGGGGACGGCGGTGGTGGCGCCGATCGAGCCGCCGACCAGGAAGATCCGCTTGACGCCCGGCTCCTTGGCCAGGCGTTTGGCCATGGCGACGGCGCCGTCCTCGGGGAGGATGGCGGAGGTCCTGGCGTACAGCAGGACGCGGTAGCCGGCGGCCACGAGGCGGTCCGACAGCGGCCGCCACGTGCACACGTTGCCCCGGCGCTCGTAGGTGATGACCACGCCCACCGGGCCGTCGCCGGTGATCACGCCGGGCAGGTCGCCGTCGTGCTTGAAGATCTTGCCGTCCGCCTCGGTGAAGCACCCGGAGACGTTCGGCCCCGTGGGAATCGGGGCCGACGTCGTCGCCTCGGGAACCGGGGCCGGACTCGTCGCCGCGGGAGCCGTGCTCGGGCCGGGCGCCGCGGCACCGGTGCCGACCGCGCCCCCGCAGGCCGTCAGCACTCCCACCATGAGCCCCACCACACCTACCAACGCGCGCATGGCCGCCCTTTCCGCTCAACTATGTCAGAACTGACATAGTTGTAGGAGCACCATATCCTTGGGCGAACCATGACCTCAACGCTGGGATTCGCGATCCTCGCCGTGCTGGCGCGCGGCGAGCGCACGGGGTACGACCTCGCCGCGGCCATGCGGCGGCCCGTCGGCTACTTCTGGACGGCCGGGCACAGCCAGATCCACGCCGAGCTGCAGAAGCTGCGGGCCGGAGGGCTGGTCGGGTTCGAGGCAGAGCACGGGCCGGGGCCGCAGGGCAGGAAGGTCTACCACCTGACCGCCGAGGGCCAGGCGGCGCTGCGGGAATGGGTCACCGAGCCGCCTCGGGAGCGGCCGGAGCGCGACGAGCTGGTGCTGAAGACGTACGCGTCGTGGCTGGCCGAGCCGGAGCTGGTCAGGCGGATGTTCGCCGACCGGCTCGCCGCGCACGAGGAGCGGCTGGCCGACTACGAGCGGCAGGAGGCGTCATTCGACGGGCCGCCCGCCTTCGGCGATCCCCGGTTCGGCAACTACGCCACGTTGCGCTGCGGGCTGAGCTACGAGCGGCACCGGGCCGACTGGTGCCGCTGGATGCTGGCTCAGCTCAGCGAGATCTTGTAGCCCTCGTGGGAGGCCGTGAAGCCGAGGTTGTCGTAGAAGCGGTGCGCGTCCGTACGTGACTTGTCGGAGGTGAGCTGCACGACGGCGCAGCCGCGCTCCCGGGCCCGGTCGACGGCCCACTTGATCATCCGGCCGCCGAGGCCCTGGCCGCGGGCGGCGGCGGCGACCCTGACGGCCTCGATCTGGCACCGCTCGGCGCCCAGCCGCGACAGCCCGGCCAGGTACGTGAGCTGCATCGTGCCCACTACCTCGCCGTCCTGCTCGGCGACGATCAGCTCGTCGTACGGGTTGGCGTCGATCCGCTCGAACGCCGCCAGGTAGCGCTCGTCGCCGGGGTCGCCCTCGCGCGTGGCGCCGAGATGGTCGTCGGCCAGCATCGCCACGATCGCGGGCACATCCTCCTTGCGGGCTTCGCGGAAGAGCACTTTCTCACTTTGCTGCATGTCCGAATGATGTCAGGGATCGCTCAGGGTCCGTCCCCGATGCCCCCAAGGGGGTCGAAAAGGCACCATGAGTGACATGAACGAAATCAGCCGACGAGACGAAGTCTCGCTGTCGGGTGCCGCGCTCCGCGGCGCCCCCTGGAAGGCCGCCGCCGTCGGTGGCGGCGCCGTGGCCGCGACCAGCTTCGGTCTGGGCGTGCTCACGGGCGGTGGCGACCTGGTGTGGGCGCTGGGCCTGGGCATCAGCCTGTTCGCCCTGATCGCCGCGATCGGCGCGGTCTCCAAGCCGCACGAGGGCGACCGGGTGACCCGCCAGGCCCGCCTCTGGTCGCTGAAGCACCCGTGGAAGTTCGCGCTGCTGCCCGCGGCCATCACGGCCGTGCTGGACTACCCGGTGCAGCTCGTGCTCGACCACGAAGGGGTGTTCGGCTCCGGCGTGCAGGCGCTGTGGCACGGCGCGCTGGTCTACCTGATCGCCGGCATCCTGACCCTCACCATGCGGGGCCGCGCCGATTCCGCCCGGTGAGCTCAGCCCTGCGCCTCCCGCTCCGCCTGGCTCCGGCACACGCAGAACTCGTTGCCCTCCGGGTCGAGCATCGTCACCCAGCCGGTGCCGTCGGGCTGCCGCCGGTCGTCGTGGACGGTCGCGCCCAGCCCGATCAGCCGCTCGACCTCCTGGTCGCGGGTCCTGCCCTCGGTGCCGTTGACGTCGAGGTGGACCCGGTTCTTCACGGTCTTGCCCTCGGGCACGCGGATGAACAGCAGGAACGGGTCCTGCTTGGTACGCAGCATGACCTCGTCGTCGCCCGGCTTGTCACCCTCGCCGAGCGGCAGCCCGGTGGCCTTGCTCCACCAGGTGGCGATCTCGTACGGGTCGGCGGCGTCGATGGTCACGGCATGAATTTCGATCACCCGGACACCCAACCCGTGACGAGCCGAAACGTCAAGGTCAGGCGAGCACCCGCAGGCCGATGACCCCCGCCAGGATCAGCGCGATCGAGACGATGCGCGCCGGCGAGACCTCGTCCCCCATGGCGATCATGCCCAGCACCGCGGTGCCCGCCGCGCCGACGCCGGTCCAGACGGCGTACGCGGTGCCGACTTCGAGGGTCTTGAGCGCGTACGAGAGCAGGCCGAAGCTCAGCACGGCCGTGACGAGGAACGACAGGGTCCACCACAGATTGCCGAACCCGTTGCTGAGCTTGAGCGAAAGGGCCATGACGACTTCGAAGACGCCGGCCAGCACGAGGACGATCCACGCCATGATCAGAACTCCCTTGGGACGAGACATCAGTGCGTGCGTCGTCTTGGCGTTCCGGGTACGGCGCGTCTCGTCCGGGAGCTGTCAGCTCATGAGCAAGAACGCGGCCCTCGACGGGATCATTCCCACCAGATGGTGACCCATCGGTCGCGCGGCAACGGCCACATGCCCAGCTCCATCACCGTGGCCGCGACCTCCTCCGCCCTGGACGGGTCGAGGCACACCCTGCGGCACGCGCTGGCCGCCAGGTCCTCCAGCGAGGTGAATCGTTCCAGGGGAGCTTCCCGTTCCTCCACCTGCACCGGGTAGCCGAGCGCCGCGGCCAGCGCCACGCAGTCCTCGGCGATGGGCCGGACCGGCCGGTCCACCCCGTGGAAGTGCTGCCACAGCGGCGCCATCCAGCTCATGGGATGGCGGTGCGTGAGCTCCAGCACCACCCGCCCCTGCGTGCGCTCGTCGAGGGCCCGCAGGAAGTCGGCCAGGTCGAGGACGTTGTAGATCACGTGGGCGGCGACGGTGACGTCCACCACGGGCACCCGCGCGGCCACGTCGGGCCAGCGCCCCTCGATCGCCGTGACAGGCACGCCGAGCTTCTCCGCCCGGGCGGTCAGCCCCTCCAGCATCGACGCCGAGGTGTCCACCGCGTAGAGGTGGCCGATGCGCTCGTGCAGCGGCAGGGACGAGGCGCCGGGGCCCGAGCCCACGTCGAGCAGCGTGCCCTTGTCGGGCAGCGCCTCCGAGAGCCGGGACATGGTGGGGCCGTCGTCGGGCTCGGCCAGCGCCCTGTCGGTACGGGTGCCGAACCGCTCGGGCGAGTGACTCCAGGGGTCGGCAGAAACCTTGGCCATGATCTCGTCGGGGATGGCCCAGGATTCCAGGCGCTCTCGCCATCTCGCGGCGAGTTCTTCGGCGTCCATGGAGACGAGCATGCCACGCATACCTGGGGTTACCCGCGGGTAGCATTGCAGAGTAAGGTTACTCGCCAGTACGAAAACCCCTCGGTTCAAGGAGATCGACCCCATGGGCCACTACAAGAGCAACGTGCGAGACCTGGAATTCAACCTCTTCGAGGTGTTCGGGCGACGCGAGATCCTCGGCACAGGGCCCTTTGCGGACGTGGACGAGGAGGTCGCCCGGGGCATCCTTGACGAGGTCAACAGACTGGCCTCCGGCGTCCTGGCCGACTCCTTCGAGGAGGGCGACAGGAACCCGCCGGTGTTCGACGCGGCGACCAGCTCCGTGAAGGTGCCCGAGGGCTTCAAGAAGTCCTACAAGGCGCTGGTGGACGGCGGCTGGGCCAACCTCGACCTGCCCCCCGAGCTGGGCGGCCCCGGCATCCCGAGGAGCCTGGCCTGGGCCACGGCCGAGATGGTGCTGGGCGCGAACCCGGCGCTGTACATGTACGCCGCGGGCCCCAACTTCGCCTACACGCTGTGGAAGGTCGGCACGCCGGAGCAGAAGCGCTTCGCCGAGCTGGCCATCGAGCGCGAGTGGGGCGCCACGATGGTCCTCACCGAGCCGGACGCCGGCTCCGACGTGGGCGCCGGGCGGGCCAAGGCGGTGCGCCAGGAGGACGGCAGCTGGCACATCGAGGGCGTCAAGCGCTTCATCACCAGCGCCGAGCACGACATGACCGAGAACATCTTCCACCTCGTGCTGGCCCGCCCCGAGGGCCACGGCCCCGGCACCAAGGGGCTGTCGATGTTCCTGGTGCCGAAGTTCCACGTGAATCTCGAGACCGGCGAGCTGGGCGAGCGCAACGGCGTCTACGTCACCAACGTCGAGAAGAAGATGGGGCTCAAGGTCTCCACGACGTGCGAGCTGACGTTCGGCGACAAGCACCCGGCCGTCGGCTGGCTGGTGGGCGACGTCCATGAGGGCATCAGGCAGATGTTCATGGTCATCGAGCACGCCCGCATGATGGTCGGCACCAAGGCCATCGCCACGCTCTCCACCGGCTACCTGAACGCGCTGGAGTACGCCAAGTCGCGCCTGCAGGGCGCGGACCTGACCCGGATGGCCGACAAGGCCGCCCCGCGGGTCTCCGTCACCCACCACCCCGACGTGCGGCGCGAGCTCATGCTGCAGAAGTCGTACGCCGAGGGCATGCGGGCCCTGGTGCTCTACACCGCCACGTTCCAGGACACCCTCCTGGTCGACCCCGACGACCGGCACGCCAGCGAGATGAACGACCTGCTGCTGCCCATCGTCAAGGGCGTCGGCTCCGAGCGGTCGTACGAGCTGCTCTCCCGCTCGCTGCAGACCCTCGGCGGCTCGGGCTACCTGCAGGACTACCCGATCGAGCAGTACATCCGGGACGCCAAGATCGACTCCCTCTACGAGGGCACGACCGCGATCCAGGGCCTGGACCTGTTCTTCCGGAAGATCCTGCGCAACCAGGGCGCGGCGGTCGGGTCGCTGCTGGCCGAGATCGGCGAGTTCGCCGGCTCGGAGGCGGGCAACGGCCGGCTCAAGGAGGAGCGCAAGCTCCTCGCGGAGGCCGCCGCCGAGGTCAAGGCCATGGGCGACACCATGGCGGGCTGGGCGCTGGGCTCGCTGGAGGCGCCGGCCGAGGTGTACAAGGTCGGGCTGAACACCACCCGGCTCCTGCTCGCGCTGGGCGACCTGGTGATCGGCTGGCTGCTGCTGCGGCAGGCCGAGGTGGCGCTGGCCAGGCTGGCCGACGGCGAGGACCCGTTCTACCTGGGCAAGGTGGCCGCGGCCTCGTTCTTCGCCAAGACGGTCCTGCCGCGGCTGGCGACGGAGCGCCGGATCGTGGACTCCACCGGGCAGGAGCTCATGGAGCTCCCCGAGGAGGCCTTCTAAACCGTAGGGGCGGGGGTGCTTCGAGGGAGTACGGTCGCGGCATGAGCTCGACTTCTCACGATCATCCCCTTCCTCCGCCCCGGGTCGAAGAGGTGTCCGAGGGTGTCTTCGCCTACATCCAGCCCGACGGGAGCTGGTGGATCAACAACACCGGCTTCCTGGCCGGCCGGCGTGGCGTGATCTGCGTCGACGCCTGCTCGACCGAGCGCCGTACGCGGGCCTTCCGCGAGGCCATCGGCACGGTCACCGACCGGCCGATCACCACGCTGGTCAACACCCACCACCACGGCGACCACACGTTCGGCAACTGGCTCTTCCCCGAGGCCACGATCGTCGGGCACGAGGGCGTGCGGGAGCAGATCCTGGCCGACGGCGTCCCCACCTACCGCGCCGCGTGGTCGCCCGAGGTGGAGTGGGGCGAGATGGAGGTGGCGCCGCCGTTCCTCACCTTCACCGACCGGATCACCCTGCACTCCGACGACCTGCGGTGCGAGGTGAGGCACGTGGGCCACGCCGCGCACACGACGAACGACTCGTTCGTGTGGATTCCCGAGCGGCGGCTGCTGTTCTCGGGCGACCTCGTCTTCAACGGCGGCACGCCGTTCGTCCTGATGGGCTCGGTGGCCGGGGCGCTGGACGCGCTCGACCAGCTCAGGGCGCTGGGGGCGGAGACCGTCGTGCCGGGCCACGGCGGGGTGTGCGGGCCGGAGGCGTACGACCGGGTCGAGGGTTACCTGCGGTTCGTGCAGGAGACCGCGGCGCGGGGCCGGGCGGCGGGCCTGTCGCCGCTGGAGGCGGCCAGGGAGGCCGACCTGGGCGAGTGGAGCGGGCTGCTGGACTCCGAGCGCATCGTGGGCAACCTGCACCGCGCCTACGCCGAGCTCGACGGGCAGCCGCTGGGCGCGCCGATCGACCTGGCCACCGCCGTGTTCGACATGATCACCTACAACGGCGGCAAGCCTTTGTCCTGCCTCGCCTGAGATGTTACGGGTGTGATCTTCTGTACCCGGGTATGACCGTGGCTGTACTCGCCGTTTGCCTGGAGGTCGTCATGGGTGTCGGGGTAAGCATCTTCTTCCTCACGCTTGGCGCCATCCTGAGATTCGCGATCGAGCCCGACGTGTTCGGCAAGGCCGTCCACATGGACGTCGTCGGGCTCATCTTCATGATCGTCGGTGGCGTGGGCGTGGTGCTGAGCGTCGTGCTGGCCCCCAGGAGGGGCCGCACTTCCGAGGGCCGGCTGATGCACCGCGAGAACAACCCGCCGGAGATCTAGAGGCTGAGCTGCACCGCGGCCCGGGAGGCCAGGATCGGCCTGATGTGCTCCACGATCACCGCCTGATGCTGCGGGTGGTCGCGGTAGACCAGGTAGTCGTCGACGTCGTCGAAGTCGGCCACCACCGCGTAGTCGTGGTTTCCCTGGTTGATGCCCGCGTCCGGGCCCACGGTGTACGAGCGGAGCTGCGGGATGATGCCGGGCAGCTTGCCCAGCTCGGTGGTCACCGTCTCCTTCTGCTCGTCGGTCGCGGCCTCGGTCCAGGTGAACAACACGATGTGGCGAATCATGCGATCAGGTGTATCAGATCGCGACGGCGTGACTCTGTACGGGATGGGTGCGGGTGTCCCCGGCCTACGGCGATCGCCGGGGGAGGGGTCCTCCCGGCGGTCGCCGTAGGCTTTCCCGGCTAGCTCCAGGCCAGCATGTGCAGCGGGTCCTCCAGCATGTCGCCGACGTCGCGCAGGAACATCGAGCCCAGCTCGCCGTCCACGATGCGGTGGTCGAACGACAGGGCCAGGGTGGTCACCTTGCGCACCGCCAGCTCGCCGTCCACCACCCACGGCATGTCCCTGATCTGGCCGACGGCGAGGATGGCGGCCTCTCCGGGGTTCAGGATCGGGGTGCCGGCGTCGACGCCGAAGACGCCGACGTTGGTGATGGTGAAGGTGCCGCCGGCCATCTCGGCCGGCTGCGTGCGGCCCGCCCTGGCGGTCTCCGTGAGCTCGGCCAGCCGCCCGGCCAGCTCGGGGAGCGACAGGGTGTGGGCGTCCTTGACGTTGGGCACCACGAGGCCGCGGGGGGTGGCGGCGGCTATCCCCAGGTTCACGTAGCGCTTGACCACGATCTCCTGCGCCGCCTCGTCCCACGACGAGTTGATCATCGGGTGGCGTTTGACGGCGGTGAGGACCGCCTTGGCCACCAGCAGCAGCGGGGACACCTTGACGTCCGCGAAGTCCCGGAAGGTGCGCAGGCGCTGCACCGTCTCCATGGTGTTCGTCACGTCGAGCTGGAGGAACTCGGTGACGTGCGGAGCGGTGAAGGCGCTGGCGACCATGGCCTGGGCGGTCATCTTGCGCACGCCCTTGACGGGGATGCGCTCCTCCGGCCGCTCGGCCGCCGCCACCTCGGCGACCGGGGCCGCCCCGGCCTCCGCAGCGGCGTGGACGTCCTCGCGGGTGATCGAGCCCTCGGGGCCGGTGCCGGCGAGGGTGGACAGGTCGACGCCGAGATCCCTGGCCAGCTTCCGTACGGGTGGCTTGGCGAGGACGCCGACCCGGCCGGCCGGCGGCGCGACTGGGGCAGGGGCAGGGCCGCCGTCCACCTCCACGCGGGAGGGGTTGGCCACCGGGTTCGCCGGGATGCCGGGAGCCTGGGGCTTGCGGGGGCGGCGCTTGGTGGCGCCGGTCTTGACGCCGTAGCCGACCAGGACCGCCTGGCGCTCCTCCTTGGGCGCCGGGCTGCCGTGGGCCCCGGGCTCGACGGCGCCCTCCGCCGGAGGCGTGGGCACCATGTCCTCGGCCAGGGCCTTGGTCTCCTCCGAGACGGGAGCGGCGCCTTCGGAGGTCTCGACGGCGATGATGGGGGCGCCGACGTCGACCGTCTGGCCCGCCTCGGCCAGCAGGTCCGCGACCACCCCGTCCCAGGGGATCGGGAGCTCGACGATCGACTTGGCCGTCTCGATCTCGACGACGATCTGGTTGACCTTGACCGCGTCACCCGCCTCGACGTGCCAGCGGACGACCTCGGCCTCCGTCAGCCCTTCGCCGACGTCGGGGAGCTTGAACTCGCGTCGCATGAGAACCCCACCCCCCTCAGTACCCGAAGGCCCGGTCGACGGCGTCGAGCACCCGGTCCAGGTCGGGCAGGTAGTGCTCCTCCAGCTTCGACGGCGGGTAGGGGGTGGAGAAGCCGCCGACCCTGAGCACCGGCGACTCCAGGTGGTAGAAGCACTGCTCCGTGATCCTGGCCGCCAGCTCGGCCCCGAAACCGCTGTTGACGGGGGCCTCGTGGACGACCACCACCCGCCCGGTACGGCGCGCGGAGTCCATCACGGCCGGCTCGTCCAGCGGGTTGAGCGAGCGCAGGTCGATCACCTCCAGCGAACGGCCGTCTTCCTCGGCGGCCGTGGCGGCCTCCAGGCACGTCTTGACCATGGGGCCGTAGGCCAGCAGCGTGACGTCGGACCCGGGCCGCACGACCCGGGCCGCGTGCAGCGGCGGCCACCAGTCGGTGGAGCCGGTGTCGATGTCGGCCTTCTCCCAGTAGCGCCGCTTGGGCTCGAAGAAGATCACCGGATCGTCGCTGCGGATGGCCTGCTGGATCATGGTGTACGCGTCCGCCGGGTTGGAGCAGGACACGACGCGCAGGCCGGCCGTGTGGGTGAAGTACGCCTCGGGCGACTCGCTGTGGTGCTCGACCGCGCCGATGCCGCCGCCGCACGGGATGCGTACGACGACCGGGAGCTTGATCGCGCCCAGCGAGCGCATCGGCATCTTGGCGAGCTGCGTGATGATCTGGTCGGCGGCCGGGAAGACGAACCCGTCGAACTGGATCTCGCACACCGGCCGGTAGCCGCGCAGCGCCAGCCCGATCGCGGTGCCGATGATGCCCGACTCGGCCAGCGGCGTGTCGATGACGCGGTCCTCGCCGAAGTCCTTCTGCAGGCCGTCGGTGACCCTGAAGACGCCGCCCAGCTTGCCGACGTCCTCACCCATGATGAGGACCTTGGAGTCGTCCTCCATGGCCTTGCGCATGCCCTCGTTGAGCGCCTTGGACAGGCTCATCACGGTCATTTGGCGAACCCCTCCAAGTAAGCGGCGTACTGGGCGCGCTCCTGGTCCATCAGGGCGTGGGGCTCGCGGTAGACGTGGTCGAAGATGTCGAGCGGCTGGGGGTCGGGCATGGCCAGGCAGCGCCTGCGCAGGTCGGCCCCGAGCTGGTCGGCCTCGGCGTCGACGGAGTCGAAGAACGACGGGTCGGCGTGCTCGTTCTTGAACAGGTACGACCTGACCCGCTCGATCGGGTCCTTGAGCTTCCACGCCTCCAGCTCGCTGGCCACGCGGTAGCGCGTCGGGTCGTCGGTGGTGGTGTGGGCGCCCATCCGGTACGTGAACGCCTCGATGAGCGTCGGCCCCTGACCGGTGCGGGCGGCCTCCAGCGCCTTCCTGGTCACGGCCAGGCAGGCGAACACGTCGTTGCCGTCCACCCTGATCCCCGGGAAGCCGAAGCCGGAGGCGCGCCGGTAGAGGGGGATGCGGGTCTGCTTCTCCAGGGGCTCGGAGATGGCCCACTGGTTGTTCTGGCAGAAGAACACGATCGGCGCGTTGAACACGCTGGCCCAGATGAACGACTCGTTCACGTCGCCCTGCGAGGTGGCGCCGTCGCCGAAGTAGACGATCGTGGCGGCGCTGGCGTCGTCGCGCTGGATGCCCATCGCGTAGCCGACCGCGTGGAGGGTCTGGCTGCCGATCACGATCGTGTACAGGTGGAAGTTGTGTTCCTTGGGGTCCCAGCCGCCGTGGTTCACGCCTCTGAACAGGCCCAGCAGCTTCACCGGATCGACGTCGCGGCACCACGCCACGCCGTGCTCGCGGTAGGTGGGGAAGGCCATGTCCGAGTCGGTCAATGCGCGGCCCGAGCCGATCTGGGCCGCCTCCTGGCCCAGCAGCGAGGCCCAGATGCCCAGCTCGCCCTGGCGTTGCAGCGCCACGGCCTCCAGGTCGATGCGCCGTACGAGGACCAGGTCGCGGTAGAGCGACCGGACCTCCTCATCGGTCAGGTCGATGTCGTAGTCGGGGTGCTCAACCCGCTCGCCCTCGGGGGTGAGCAATTGGACGAGCTCCGGAGGTGCGTCTGCAGCACCACGAGAGGCTTCGGCTGTCACGTGCCACTCCTGTTGCGGTCGTCAGGGCAGGTCTTCGATGGGGTTGCCACCTTGAGGCCCGCCTTCCAAGCGATGAACCATCTGGTGGTGGTTCGTACGCGTTTGGGGACATCGTGGCAGACGTCACAGCCCTGCGCGCAAGCCCCATGCCCTCCCCGTTCCCGTTGTGTCGACAGCCACACGCGCCGGTAGGCTGTGCTTCCCAGTCACCCACCTCATCCAGGAGGAACGCAGTGGCCCGCGTCATCGTGGACGTCATGTTGAAGCCCGAGATCCTCGACCCGCAGGGCCAGGCGATCGCCAGGGCACTGCCCAGGCTCGGCTTCTCCGGCGTCTCGGCCGTGCGTCAGGGCAAGCGCTTCGAGGTCGAGCTCGACGGCCCGGCCGACGAGGCGGCGCTCGAGGAGATCCGCAAGATGGCCGAGACCCTGCTGGCCAACACGGTGATCGAGGACTACAGCGTCCGGGTTGAGGATTAGGGGAGATTTGCCGCCCGGATTCCCCCCTGGCCGGTTAAAGCGGGGTTCGGAGGCGGCACAATGCCACGGGCGTGCCAACACTAAATAACAACAACGTGATTTTGCGGTTAGCCCCGTTTTCACAGGGAAACCTACTCCAGGTGACGGTCTGGCGCCCGGAGGAGTCCGGTGGATATTGAGTTCTCGTTGGCACTGCCTCGGGATGCGATCGGCATTCCGATGGTCAGGCGAGTGCTGGGCGATGCCATGCGTTCACTCAACGTGAGTGAGACGTGCATCGCGGACATGCTCCTCGCCGTCTCCGAGGCGTGCTCCAACGCGGTGCGGCACGGGGGTCCTGCCAACCGCTACGAAGTGAGCGCGGCGATCGGCTACGGCCGCTGCGACGTGCGCATCGCGGACAACGGCGACGGGCTGCCGACGATGCCGCCGCACTTCCCTCCACCCGACACGGAGAACGGCCGTGGTCTGCTGATCATGCGCTCCGTGGTGGACGAGATCTCCTTCGGCATCACGCCCGGCCGTGGCACCACGGTCCACCTGCGCAAGCACCTCGCCTGGGACGACTCGGCCGACGCCCGTCCCCGCGAGCTGGCAGCAGTCTGACCTGCGCCTCCGCCCGACGCACGAGCCGATGTGGACCACCCGGCAGCACCCGATAATCTGAAGACACCGCCGCAGACCGCCGTCCACCCGAAGAGACGGTGGCGCGTGCGCGCGCATTCCTCGGAGGGGACGACTGTCATGAGCGCTGCCCGTGTGGGCGTAGTCACGTTTCCAGGAACTCTCGACGACCAGGACGCCGCCAGGGCCGTACGCCTCGTGGGCGCGGAGGCGGTGCCGCTGTGGCACGCCGACCACGACCTGAAGGGGGTCGACGCCGTCTTCCTGCCCGGCGGCTTCTCCTACGGCGACTACCTGCGCTGCGGCGCCATCTCCCGGTTCGCGCCGCTGATGGACGAGCTCGTCCCGGCCGCCAGGGCGGGGCTGCCCGTGATCGGCACCTGCAACGGGTTCCAGATCCTCTGCGAGGCCCATCTGCTGCCCGGCGCGCTGACCCGCAACGCCTCGCTCCACTACGTCTGCCGTGACCAGCGGGTCCGGATCGAGCAGACGGCCACCCCCTGGACCAGCTCCTTCGAGCCCGGCCAGGAGATCGTGCTGCCCGTCAAGCACGGCGAGGGCCGCTACGTGGCCTCCGAGGACACCCTGGCCGCGCTGGAGTCGGGCGGCCACGTGGTCGTGCGCTACGTCGGCGGCAACCCCAACGGCTCGCTCAACGACATCGCGGGCATCCGTAACGAGGCGGGCAACGTGGTCGGCCTCATGCCGCACCCCGAGCACGCGGTCGAGGACCTGGTCGGCGCGCCCAGCACCGACGGCCTCGGGTTCTTCACCTCCGTCCTCAAGAAGCTGGTGAACGCATGACCGATAATGTGAAGCGGGCCGGCGAGACGCCCGACGAGCCGATGCCCTTCGCCGAGCTGGGCATGAAGCAGGACGAGTACGACCGGGTCAAGGACATCCTGGGTCGCCGTCCCACCGGCTCCGAGCTGGCCATCTACAGCGTCATGTGGTCCGAGCACTGCTCGTACAAGTCGTCCAAGGTGCATCTCAAGCAGTTCGCCACCAAGGCGCCCAAGTCCGACGCGCTGCTCGTGGGCATGGGTGAGAACGCCGGCGTGGTGGAGATCGGCGACGGCTGGGCGGCCACGTTCAAGATCGAGTCGCACAACCACCCGTCCTACGTCGAGCCGCACCAGGGCGCGGCCACCGGCGTCGGCGGGATCGTCCGCGACATCATGTCGATGGGCGCGCGCCCGATCGCGGTGATGGACGCGCTGCGCTTCGGCGGCGCGGACGCCGTGGACACCCGCCGGGTCCTGCCCGGCGTGGTCGAGGGCATCAGCCACTACGGAAACTGCCTGGGCCTGCCCAACATCGGCGGCGAGGTCGTCTTCGACCCCTGCTACATCGGCAACCCGCTGGTCAACGCCCTGTGCGTGGGCCTGCTCCGCAAGGACCAGATCAAGCTGGCCACCGCGCCCGGCCCGGGCAACAAGGTCGTGCTGTTCGGCGCGTCCACCGGCCCCGACGGCATCGGCGGCGCCTCCGTGCTCGCGTCGGCGACCTTCGAGGACGAGTCGCACGCCAAGCGGCCCGCCGTGCAGGTGGGCGACCCGTTCATGGAGAAGCTGCTCATCGAGTGCTGCCTGGAGCTGTACGCGGCCGACGTGGTCGTCGGCATCCAGGACCTCGGCGCGGCCGGGGTGTCGTGCGCGACGACCGAGCTGGCCGCCAAGGGCACCGGTGGCATGCACGTCGACCTCAACCTCGTCCCGCTCCGCGACCCCTCGCTCAGGCCCGAGGAGATCCTCATGAGCGAGTCGCAGGAGCGGATGATGGCCGTGGTCCGGCCCGACGACATCGCGGCCTTCATGGCGATCTGCGACAAGTGGGACGTCCCCGCCACCGTCATCGGCGAGGTCACCGACACCGGCCGCCTGGTCATGACCTGGGACGGCGAGGTCATCGTGGACATCCCGCCGGGCACGGCGGCCGACGACGGGCCCGTCTACGAGCGCCCGTACCACGAGCCGTCCGGGCAGGCCGCGCTCAACGCCGACACGCCCGACCGGCTGGAGCGGCCCGCTGACCTGCGGGCCACGCTGTTCCAGCTCCTCGGCTCGCCCAACCTGGCCTCCAAGGAGTGGGTGACCTCCCAGTACGACCGCTACGTCCGCTCCAACACCGTGCTGGCCCAGCCGGCGGACGCGGGGATGCTGCGGATCTCGGAGGTCATCGCCGGCGCGGAGCCGACGACCCGGGGCATCGCGCTGTCCACCGACGGCAACGGCCGCTACGCCAAGCTCGACCCGTACGCGGGGGCGCAGCTGGCGCTGGCCGAGGCGTACCGGAACGTGGCCGTGACCGGCGCCAAGCCGCTGGCCGTGACCAACTGCCTCAACTTCGGCTCGCCCGAGGACCCCGAGGTCATGTGGCAGTTCGCCGAGGCCGTGCGCGGCCTGGCCGACGCGTGCCGCACCCTGGGCGTGCCGGTGACCGGCGGGAACGTCTCCTTCTACAACCAGACGGGCTCGACGGCCATCCACCCCACGCCGGTCGTGGGCGTGCTGGGCGTCATCGAGGACGTGGCCAAGCGGGTGCCGTCCGGGTTCACTGCCGAAGGGCTGAAGGTCGTGCTGCTCGGCGACACGCACGAGGAGTTCGGCGGCTCGGAGTGGGCGCACGTCGCGCACCGGCACCTGGGCGGGCTGCCGCCCCGGGCCGACCTGCACGCCGAGCAGGCGCTGGCGACCGTGCTGGTGGAGGCCGCCAAGAGGGAGCTGCTGGAGGGCTCGCACGACCTGTCGGACGGCGGGCTGGCCGTCGCGCTGGCGGAGTCGTGCCTGGCGCGGGGCGTCGGGGCCTCGGTGGCGCTGAGCGGGGACGCCTTCACCGACCTGTTCAGCGAGTCCGCCGCGCGGGCGCTGGTCACGGTGCGGCCGGAGGCCTACGAGGAGTTCGCGTCGCTGTGCGGGCGGCACGAGGTGCCCTGCTACGGGCTCGGCACGACCGGAGGCGCTTCGCTGGTGGTCGAGGGCGTGTTCGAGGCGCCGGTCGAGGAGCTGCGGGAGACGCACTCGGCGGCGCTGCCCGCGCTGTTCGGCTGACGGTCTTCCGGAGGGCCGGTACGGGGTGCCCGTACCGGCCCTTCTTCGCGTGTCAGGCCTTTTTCTGGCCCAGGCAGACGACGTAGACGGTGCCGCTGACGTTGGTGCCGTGGTTGGTGGTGGTGGTCGTCTTCTGGTCGGTGGCGGTGGACGAGTAGGTGTTGTTGCCGTTGTCGTCCTTGGCCACGCTGACCGTCCAGCCGGTGCCGCCGCTGGGCGCGCTGCTCATGACGATGGCGTTCTTGAGGGCCTCGAACGAGAACCCGCCGCCGGTCATCATGCCGCCCTTGTCGCAGGTGGCCGTCGCGGAGCCGGTCGAGTTCAGGGACGCGGTCCTGGTGTAGGAGGTGTAGCTCGCGCCGTCGCCGGAGTCACCCTTCGGGCCCTGCGGCCCCTGGGGACCCTGGGGGCCGCGCGGGCCCTGCTCACCCTGCTCGCCCTGCTTGCCGGGGAGGCCGTCCTTACCGTCCTTGCCGGGGAGGCCGTTCTTGCCGTCCTCGCCGTTCTTGCCGGGCAGGCCTGTCTTGCCGTCCTGGCCATCCTTACCAGGCAGGCCGTCCTTACCGTCCTGACCGTTCTTGCCGGGGAGGCCGTCCTTGCCGTCCGCGCCCTTCGGACCCTGCGGGCCGTCCACGCCCTTGAGGCCCTGCGGGCCCTTCGGGCCCATCTCGCCCTTGGGCCCCTGAGGGCCGGCCGGGCCGGTCTCGCCCTTCGCGCCCTGCGCCCCCTGCTGGCCCTGCTGGATGGTCGTCTGGGAGGGGCCGCCGATCAGGATCCGCTCCTCCGTCTTCCGGCACTTCGTGGCGGGGTTGACGATGCGGGCGTACCGCGTCTTCTTGTGCACGCAGGCGTGCACCTCGCCGGCGGCCGACGATGCGGTGGCGACGCCACCGACGGTGAGGAGCGAGGCGGCCAGCGCCCCCACGGCGGCGAGGGTGAGCGTGCGCCCACCGCGAAACTTGTTAGCCACGGCTGTCCTTCCGAACAAGTGATGCTCATGTTGTCCATGAGATTCACGTTTCAATCGTTCCAAGAGATGGCAGAAACTACATAACGTATCCATCACGAAACGGAGGGTTACTGACCAGATTGACGGGATTTGGAGACAGCGGTGAGTAAAACGACGCATTGGCCGCGTCGATCTCCGGGGGATAATCGGGTCTGTGTCAACCCCCTACCTGCCTCCGGCCACCCAGCCCGTACGCGGCGTGGTCTGGGGGATCCACCTGGTACTGCCGCTGCTGGGGCTCTGGCTTCTGCTGGCCCAGCCCCAGGTCAACATCATGTGGCACCACAACCTCAGCCACTTCTGGATGATCATCACGGTGGCCGGGATCAACGTGGTCCTCGGAGTGATGATCAGCGAGGCGTCGCGGCGCCGCCAGGACGCCCGGCTGTTCCTCGTGTCCATGGTCTTCCTGAGCAGCGCCGGCTTCTTCTTCATGCACGGCCTGGCCACGCCGGACATCATCCTGCCGATCGGCTCGCTGGGCTTCGACGTGGGCCAGCAGGTGGGGCTCTCCGTCGCGGCGGCGTTCGCGTTCGCCTCGGCGCTGCCGCTGGGCGACGCGGCGGCCAGGAAGGTCCTGGACGCCCAGCACTTCATCCGCGGGGTGCTGTTCGGCTTCATGCTCATCTGGGGCGTCACGTCGCTGGTCCCGGGGCTGACGCGGCTCAGCGAGCCGCCGATGGCGTCCCCGGTCGACTGGCTGGCCTGGGCGTCGATCCCCGGCGTCCTGCTGTACGGCGCGGCGAGCGTGATGATGTTCCTGCTGCACCGCAAGCGCCCGTCGGCCATGCTGATCAGCCTGATCACGGCGTACGCGCTGCTGGCCGAGGCCATGGTCGCCGGGATGTCGCAGCTCAACTGGCATCTGTCCTGGTGGGAGTGGCACCTGCTGCTCACGCTGGCCTTCGTCTTCGTGGCCTACAGCGCCTACCTGCAGTTCAGGCGGGAGGGGTCGAGCGCGGGCCTGTTCGACTCGGTGACGCTGGCGGCGACCGTGCGGCGCATCCAGCAGGACTACGACAAGGCCCTTGAGGAGCTGGTCGAGCACGTACGGCGGGGCGAGCCGCTGGCCGCGGCCCGGCTGTCGGGCAAGTTCCGGCTGAACGAGAGCCAGGTCGCGGTGCTCGACCGGGCGGGCGAGGCGCTGGCCAACGAGCGCGAGCTGTCCGGGCGGCTGTCCGCCATGGTGGCCGTGAGCGCCCAGACCCGGGTGGGCCTGCCCGAGGACCAGCTCCTGGCCACGGCCCTGGACCGGGTGCGGCAGGCGTACGGCGACGTGAAGATCGGCCTGGTCGCGGAGGGCAAGACGGAGATCGGCTCGCGCGAGTACGAGTTCGCCGACAACGAGCCCATCAGGCGTGACAACCTGCTGGCCTTCCCCCTGACGGTCAAGGGCCACCTGGCGGGCGTGCTGGAGGTGCCCATCGGGCGCACCCAGCAGGACGAGGCGCTGGCCGCCACGCTGGCCGGGCAGCTGTCGATCTCGCTGGAGAACGCCCGCCTCTACCAGGAGCTCGACACGCTCTTCCGGCAGTACATGTCGCCCGACGTGGCCAACGCCCTGCTGGCCGACCCGGCGCAGGCCGCGCTGGGCGGCGAGCTGAAGGAGCTGACCGCGCTCTTCGCCGACCTCAAGGGCTTCACGACGTTCTCCGAGAAGGTCACGCCGGGCGAGATCGTCGAGATGCTCAACCGCTACCACACGGCCGCCGTCCCCTGCATCCTCAACAACGGCGGCACGATCGTGCAGTTCGTCGGCGACGCGCTGCTGGCCCTGTTCAACGCTCCCGCAGCCCAGGCGGGCCACGCGCGGGCCGCCTGCAAGGCCGCGCTGGAGATGCAGCGGGCCGCCGCCGAGGTGGCCGAGGAGATGGCGTGGAAGCGGGTGGACGACGTCCCGTGGCCGACGTTCAGGGTGGGCGTCAACACCGGTCCCGCGCTGGTCGGCAACATCGGCAGCCCGGAGCTGCGCGGCTTCAACGCGATGGGCGACTGCGTGAATGTGGCCGCCAGGCTCGAGGGCATCGCCGAGCCGGGCACGGTCGTCATCGGCGAGACGACGCTCCGGCAACTGGGACGTGGCGCGTCGGTGAACCCTCTGGGCCCGCTCAACCTCAAGGGCAAGGAAGAGCTCGTCAATGCGTATGTTCTGACTGATTTGCAATAGAAGGGTGACTCCCGTACCGCCATAATCGGGCGCATGGAGCCAGAGTCCGGCGAGTTTCTGTCCATGCTCACCGAGGAGGAGGTCGCGGCCCTGCGCGCGGCCGGTCGCCCGCGACGCTGGGATCGCGGCACGACCGTGATCAACGAGGGCGACACGTCCGACTGGGTTCTCGTGCTGACGGAGGGCCGGGTCAAGTGCTCGTCGCACACGAGCGCCGGCACCGAGGTGGTGCTGGCCGTGCGCGGTCCCGGCGCGCTGCTCGGGGAGATGTCGGCCATCGACGGATCGCCCCGCTCGGCCACGGTGACCGCGCTGGAGCCGATCGCGGGCATCGTGGTGCGGGACTTCTCGTCGTTCCTGGAGTCCCACGGGCGCATCGCCGTGCTGCTCATGCAGCTCGTCACCGGCAGGCTGCGGGACGCGGACAGGAAGCGCATCGAGTACGGCGCGTTCGACACCACGGGCCGGGTCGCCACGCGCCTGCTGGAGCTCGCCGACCGCTACGGCGAGAAGACCAACAGCGGGGTACGCGTGGCGCTGCCCCTGTCGCAGGACGAGCTGGCCGGCTGGACGGGCGCCTCCCGCGAGGCGGTCAGCAAGGCGCTGCGCACGCTGCGCGACCGGGGGCTCATCGAGACCGGGCGGCGGCGCGTGGTCATCCACGACCTCGACGGCCTGCGCAAGAGGGCCCGCTAGATCCCGCCCGCCAGATCCGGTACGTACGCCGTACGTCATAGTGGAGGGCATGGTCGCGGTCATTCCTCACGACGCCAGCCGCTTACGCTACGCCTGGCAGGTCTGCGCGGTCACCAGCCTGGGGCTGGTCCTCATCGGCATCGCCGGCAGCACGCTCAACGTCGCCCTCCCGACGGTCGTGCGGCACTTCCACGCCAACGCCCTGGAGTCGGGGTGGATCCTCCTGGCGTTCCTGCTGGTGAACACCGCGAGCCTGGTCTTCTTCGGCCGGGTGGCGGACCTGCTGGGCAGGCGGGAGGTCTACCTGACGGGGTTCGCTATCTTCACGGTGGCCTCGCTGCTGGCCGGGCTGTCGCCGAGCGTGTGGTTCCTGATCGCGATGCGCGTGCTGCAGGCGATCGGGGCGGCGATGATCCTGGCGAACGGCACGGTGATCATCACGGACGCGTTCCCGCCGGACCGGCTGAGCCAGGGCATGGGCGTCTACATCGGCACGCTGTCGGTGGCGCAGCTGGCCGGGCCCACGCTGGGCGGGCTGATCGCGGAGACCGCGGGCTGGCAGTGGATCTTCTGGGTGAACGTGCCCGCCGGGCTGGCCGCGCTGACCGTGGGGGCGGTGATCCTGCGCAGGATGCCCAGGCGGCCGAAGGAGCCCGTGGACGCGCTGGGCAACGTGCTGGTGTTCGCGGCGCTGACGGCGGTGCTGCTGGCGCTGTCGGAGACGGGCTCGGCCGGGCTGACCAGCCCCGTGGTGCTGACGGGCGCGGCGGTCTTCCTGGTGCTGCTGCCGCTGATCGCGTTGGCCGAGCGGCGCTCCTCGAACCCGGTGCTGGACCTGCGGCTCTTCGGCGGGCGGCTGCTGGCCTATGCGAATCTGGCCTCGTTCTGCAACGCCCTGGCCCGCTCGGCGCTGATCCTGGTGGTGGCGCTGTACTTCCAGGCGGCCAGGGGGGTGGACGCGTTCACGGCGGGGCTGAGCGTGCTGCCGGTGCCCGTCGGGATCGGGCTGGCCTCGCCGATCGTGGGCCTGCTGGGACGGCGGGTGTCGCCGTACGCGCTGTCCATCGGCGGGGCGGTGCTCAGCGCTCTCGGGCTCGGGACGCTGATGCTGACCGCCGATCCCGCCACGCCGTACTGGGTGATCGGGATCGGCCTGTTCGTGGCCGGCTGCGGCAGCGGAACGTTCCTGACCGGCAACACCACCCAGGTCATGCGGGCGCTGCCGACCGGCAGCCTGGGCGTGGTCAACGGGTTCCGCGTCATGATCATGAACGTCGGCATCGTGATCAGCGTCGGCCTGTCGCTCAGCGTCCTGACCGCCTCCGTGGGGCCCGGGCTGCGGGCCCAGGTGTACGCGGGCACCCTGTCCAGGCTGTCGCCGGTGGCGGTGGGACAGCTCATGGACGGCTTCCAGCGCGCGTACGCCGCGCTCTTCGCCGTGGCCCTCACGGGTGCGCTGCTCGCGGCCCTGGCGCGTCCTCAGAGGGCGGTGGCGAGCCTGGACTCCACGTCGCGGTAGCGGGAGACCGGGATGAGGTGGACGCCGTCGAAGGCGCCCGAGTCGCGCAGGGCGAGCACCTGCTCGCAGGCCGCCTCCACGCCGGCCATGCGGTCCGCGGCCACCTTCGCGATCAGGTCCTCCGGCAGGTGGATGTCGGGGATGGCGGCGGCCAGCATCCTGGCGTGGCGCTCGCTGGCCAGGACCATGACGCCCGCGTAGACCGGCACGTCCACCGGGTGGGTCTCGCGCCAGCGCAGCTGCGCCTCCAGCGAGAAGCCGACCTGAAGGAACAGGAAGTCGGCCGCGCGCTTCCACGCGGGCAGCGAGCGCATCGAGGCCGCCGCGCCCAGCCGCATGCCCGGCGAGAACTCCCGGGCCTCCTCGATCATCGAGCGCACGGTGAGGTCGCTGGTCCGGTTGCCGCTCGTGGGCTTGTCGCCGTAGACGAACAGGAACTGGTCCACCCCGTAGGCCGCCGCCGTGAGCAGGTCGCGGCGGAAGCCCAGCAGGTTGCGGTCGCGCGAGTTGAGGCAGGCGATGCCGCGCCCGCCCATGGCCTCGACCTCGTGCGCCACCGCCACGCTCGACACCGTCGCGCGCCCGATGTGGTTGTCGGGGATGAGGAACGAGTGGGCGATCTTGCTCATGGTGCCGATCTGGTGCCTGACGTGCTTCAGATCGGGCTTGGTGGGAGGTTCGATCTCGCAGATCAGCTCAAAGGGCATGATCGAGACTCTAACCTTTGGGCGCGAGCGCCTCTATGCCGCTGAGCACCAGATCGACGCCGAACGTGTCGTACAACCCCGGCTCCGTCCCCCTGACCAGCGGTGAGGCCATCTCGACCAGGTGCGGGTACGTCTCCTCGGGCAGCGACCGCAGGCCTGCCAGCTTGGTCCTGAGCGCATCCGGGTTGACGGTCTTGACGTGCACGGGGGCGTCGGCGATGGCGATGGCGCTCTGCAGCAGATATTTGCTGATCAGGCAGCTCTCGTCGACGCCGAACCCGGCGCTGCGGGCCAGGCCGAGCGCCTGGTCCCAGACGGCCAGGAAGTTCGGCACCTCGACGGGGTCGATCTGCTCGATCACGCTCTTGGCGCAGGGATGCGCGCGCAGCGTCCTGATCAGCCCCTCGATCAGGTCGCGGAACTGCTCCTGCCACGGGCGTTCGTCGGCCTGCTTGGGCGCGAAGCCGCCGATCAGGTGGTCGGCCATGCCGACGAGCAGCTGGTCCTTGTTCTTGTAGTGCCAGTAGAGAGCCATCGGGGTCACGCCCAGGTCCGTGGCCAGGCGCCGGATCGTCACGGTGTCGAGCCCTTCGGCGTCACCGATCTCCAGCGCCCGCTCCGCGATCGCCTGGGCGGTCAGTTTTCCCATCACGGTTGACAACTATACGCCGTACAAGTTCAACTATACGACGTACAAGTACGGCGTATAGGAGGAGATGTCCGTGCGGTGGTGGGCGTTGGTCGCGGTGACCTTGGGCACATTCATGACTTACTTGGACAACAACGTCGGCAATGTCGCGTTGCCGACGATCCAGCGGGAGCTCGGGCTGACGATCTCGGGTCTCGAATGGATCGTGAGCTCGTACATCCTGGTCTTCGCCGGGCTGATGCTGGTCGGCGGCCGGCTGGCGGACGTGTTCGGGGCCCGCAGGGTGTTCCTCGGCGGGCTGGCCGTCTTCACGCTGGCCTCGCTGGCGGCCGGGCTGGCCACGTCCGGCGCGGCGCTGATCGCCGCGCGGGCCGTGCAGGGGGTGGGGGCGGCGCTGCTCACACCCACCGCGCTCACGCTGATCAGCCAGATCTTCCCCGACCCCGGCGAGCGCGGCAGGGCCGTGGGCATCTGGAGCGCCGCGGGGGCGCTCTCCATGGCGCTCGGGCCGATCACGGGCGGCTTCATCAGCCAGAACCTGCACTGGGGCTGGATCTACCTGATCAACGTGCCGATCGGCGTGGTGACGTTCGGCCTGGGGATGTGGGCGGTCAGGCCCGCGTTCACCCGCGTGCGGCACCGGATCGACCTGCCCGGGCTGGCCACCTCCGCCCTCGCCTTGTTCGCCCTGACATATGCGCTCATCGAGGGTGAGAGCGTGGGGTGGACCTCGCCGGAGATCCTGGCCGCGTTCGGCGTGTTCGCGGCGGCGGCCGTGGCGTTCGTGCTGGTCGAGGCGCGGGCCTCCGAGCCGATGATCGCGATCTCGCTCTTCAGGTCCAGGGTGTTCAGCGGCGGGCTGCTCACCAGCGGCATCTGGTCGTTCGGCGTGTTCGGGATCTACTTCTTCAGCGCCCTGTGGCTGCAGAACGTGCTCGGCTTCTCCCCCACCCAGGCGGGCGCGTCGTTCGTGCCGATGGCCCTGGTCATGGCCGTGATCGCGATCCTGTCGCAGCGGATCAGCGCGCGTATCGGCATCGGTCCCACGGTGGCGCTGGGGATGGCGCTCATGGGCACGGCGATCTACCTGCTCTCCGGCGTGGGCGCCGACGCCGACTACGCCGACGTGGCCCCCTGGTTCCTGCTGTACGGGCTGGGCGGCGGCATGCTCGTGCCCCTGACGGCGGCGATCCTCGGCGGCATGCCCCAGGGCAGGTCGGGCGTGGCCTCGGGCGTCCTGAACGTGTCACGCGAGGTGTTCGGGCTGCTCGGCATCACCGTGCTGGGGGCGATCCTGAGCGCCAGGCAGAGCGGCAGCGACCGGGCTCCGCTGCTCGCCTTCCTGGACGCGTACCAGTTCACGCTGGTCATCGCGGCCGTCGTGGTGCTGGCGGCGATCCCGGTCGCCCTCTACTCGCTGCGGGACCGCCGCGAGACCCGGCGCGACGAGCCTCAGACCATGGCGACCGTCGGCTCGTCGAACTGAGTGCGGTAGAGCTCCTCGTAGCGGCCCCCGGCGGCGAGCAGGTCGGCGTGCGTGCCCCGCTCGACCACGAGCCCGTCCTCGATCACGAGGATGAGGTCGGCGGCGCGGATCGTGGAGAGCCGGTGGGCGATCACCACGGCGGTCCTGCCTTCGAGCGCCTCCCCGAGCGCCGCCTGCACGGCCGCCTCGGAGGTGGAGTCGAGCGCCGCCGTGGCCTCGTCCAGGATGACCACCCGGGGCCTGGCCAGCAGCAGCCGGGCGATCGTCAGCCGCTGGCGCTCGCCGCCCGACAGGCGGTAGCCGCGCTCCCCCACGACCGTGTCGAGCCCGTCGGGCAGCGACTCGATCAGGGTGGCCAGCCTGGCCCTGGTGAGGGCGTCCCAGATGTCGTCCTCGCTCGCCTCGGGCCTGGCCAGCAGCAGGTTCGCCCTGATCGTGTCGTGGAAGAGGTGGCCGTCCTGGGTGACCATGCCGAGCGTGTCGCGGAGCGAGTCGGCGGTCAGGTCGCGCACATCCACGCCGCCGAGCCGTACGGCGCCGGAGTCGACGTCGTACAGCCTGGGCAGGAGCTGGGCGATCGTGGACTTGCCCGCGCCGGACGAGCCGACCAGCGCCACCATCTGGCCCGGCTCGGCCCGGAACGAGACGCCGTGCAGCACCTCGACGCCGCCGCGCGAGTCGAGCGTGGCGACCTCCTCCAGCGAGGCGAGCGAGACCTTGTCGGCCGAGGGGTAGGCGAAGCGGACGTCGTCGAACTCGACGGAGACCGGGCCCTCCGGGACCTCGCGGGCGTCGGGCTTCTCCTTGATGAGCGGTTCGAGGTCGAGCACCTCGAAGACGCGCTCGAAGCTGACGACCGCGCTCATGACGTCCACGCGGGCGCTGGCGAGCGCGGTCAGGGGCGCGTACAGGCGGGTGAGCAGCATGGCCATCGACACGAGCGCGCCGGGCGCGAGCTGGTCGCGCAGGGCGTAGAAGCCGCCGAGGCCGTACACGAGCGCCAGGGCCAGGGCCGAGACCAGCGTCAGCGCGGTGACGAAGGCCGACTGGGTCATGGCGGAGCGCACGCCGATGTCGCGCACCCGCCTGGCTCGGTGGGCGAACTCGGCCGATTCGTGCGCGGGCCGGCCGAACAACTTGACCAGCGTCGCGCCGGGCGCCGAGAAGCGCTCGGTCATCTGCGTGCCCATGGCCGCGTTGTGGTCGGCCGCCTCGCGCCGCAGCCTGGCGATCCGGGAGCCCATCCGCCGGGCGGGCAGCACGAAGACCGGGAGCAGCAGGAGCGCGAGCAGCGTGATCTGCCAGGAGATGCCGATCATGGCGATGAGCGTCAGCACGAGCGTCACGACGTTGCCCGCCACGCCGGACAGGGTGTCGGTGAACGCCCGCTGCGCCCCGATCACGTCGTTGTTCAGGCGGCTGACCAGCGCGCCGGTGCGCGTCCTCATGAAGAACGCGACGGGCATCTTCTGCACGTGGTCGAAGACGGCCGTGCGCAGGTCGAGGATCAGGTCCTCGCCCAGGCCCGCCGACAACCACCGGTTGAGCAGCCCGAGCCCCGCCTCCGCGAGGGCCAGGCCCGCGATCGCGAGCGCCACCACCACGACCACGTCGAGCGGCTCGCTGTTGAAGATGGCGTCCACCACCCGGCCCGCGAGCAGCGGGGACCCCACCGCCAAGCCCGCCATCACCACGCTGAGCACCAGGAACAGCGTCAACTTCCGCCGGTGCGGGCGCGCGAACCCGCCGATACGCCGGAGCGTCGCCCTGGAGACAGGGCGACGCTCCTTCTGGTTGTTCATCGAATACAGCTGGTGCCAGGCGGTCATCTCCATGCTCATGGCATGGAACGGTATTGCCTCAAGTTAACTTGAGGTCAAGCGCCGATCTTCTTGCCCTGGCCGTGCCAGACCACCGCGACCGACGGACGGGGCTGGTCGCCGTCGGGCCAGTGGCTGCTGGGGTTGTCGGGGTTCGCGCCGTCGGTCTCGCCGGGGTGCTGCACCGCGACGAAGACGCTGCGCTGGTCGGCGGTCACCAGCGGGCCGCAGGTCTCCGCGCCGAACGGGACGGTGAGGAACTGGCGCAGGTGGCCGCGCTCCTTGCCGCGCACGGGCATCACGAACATGCCGTCGTTGCTGCCGAGCTGGTTGCCGTCCGTGGAGATCCACAGGTTGCCGTCACGGTCGAACGCCACGTTGTCCGGGCACGAGATCGGCGAGACCTTGGTCTTGTCGTAGCCGGCGAAGTAGGTGTTGGGGTCGTTCGGGTCGCCGCAGACCAGCGGGAGCGACCACGCGAACGTCTTCTCGCCCGCGTCGTCGCGCCGCTCGACGATCTCCAGGACGTGGCCGTGCTTGTTCGAGGGGCGCGGGTTGGCCTCGTCCACCTGGGCCGCGGTGCGGTTGGTGTTGTTGGTGAGCGCCACGTACACGGCGCCGGTGACCGGGTTGCGCTCCATGTCCTCCGGGCGGTCCATCTTGGTCGCGCCCACCTTGTCGGCGGCCAGGCGGGTGTAGACCAGGACCTCGACGGCGGTCATGCCGTCCACGTACGACTTGTCGCCCGAGACCAGCGGGATCCACTCGCCCGAGCCGTCGAACTCGCCGTCGGAGGGCAGCTTGCCGCTCCCGTCGATCTCGGAGGCGGGGCTGTCGCCGGTGAACTTGGCCACGTACAGGGTGCCCTCGTCCAGCAGCGTCCGGTTGTGCCGGTCGAAGCCGGGGATGTAGCGGTTCTTGGAGACGAACTTGTAGATGTACTCGGAGCGCGAGTCGTCGCCCATGTACACGACCAGGCGGCCGTCGCGGGCCAGCGTGGTGTTGGCGGCCTCGTGCTTGAAGCGCCCGAGCGCGGTCCGCTTGATCGGCGTGGAGTCGGGGTCGAACGGGTCGATCTCCACGATCCAGCCGAACCGGTTGGCCTCCTGCGGGTGCTTGGCCAGGTCGAAGCGCTCCTCCACCCGGTCGAACCGGCGGTTGCCCGACGGGGTGCCGGTGGTGATGGTGTAGCGGGTGATGTACGGCTTCTGCGCCTCGGGCACCTTGTCGCCGTTGACGAAGTACTGGTCGAAGTTCTCCTCGGCGGTCAGCACGGTGCCCCAGGGGGTGGTGCCGCCCGAGCAGTTGTTCAGCATGCCGACGGGGGTGCGGCCCGCGGGATCGGCGGCCGTCTTGAGCAGGTCGCTGCCGGCCGCGGGGCCGGAGAACTTCATCTTGGTCTGGGCGGTGATGCGACGGTTGTAGCGGCGGCGGCCCTTGGTGACCAGCTTCCACTCGCCCGCGCCGGCCCGCTCGACCTCCACGACCGAGCCGCCGTGCGCGGCCAGCGCGATCTTGATCTGCTCCTCGGTCGCGGCGGCGCCGCCGGTGTAACCGCGGAACATCAGGGCCTCGTTGGTGTACTCGTGGTTCACCCACAGCAGGGCGCGGTCGCGGCCCATCGGCAGGAGCGTGACGTAGTCGCAGTTGTAGCCGAACTGCTTGGCCTGCGCGTCGGCGCTCTGGTTGTCGAAGTCGAAAGCGGGGGCGTCGGGCAGCACGGGGTCGCCCCAGCGCACGACCACGGACGAGCGGTAGCCATCGGGGATGGTCAGCTTGTCGTCCTTGTTCGGCGCGACCGGGGTGAACCGGAGGTCGCCGGAATTCCCGCCCCGGGCGAGCTCAGCGGCCTGCGCCTCGGGGTCGTCGGCCATGGCCGGCACGGCCCCCGCGATCCCCGCGCCCGCCACGAGGGCGCCGAGCGCGCCGGCGCGCAGCACGCCGCGGCGCGACAGCGCCTCCTTGACCACATCGCCGAAATAAGCGTTGCCACTGGTGTTCGCCACGTCATGCGCGCACGCGTTCCCGCAGCGGAACTGACACGTCATCGCGGAGCGACCGCCCTTGTGCGGGGTGGAAATCAGCGGCAGCAGCCGCCCGCCCGCGTTCCGGTTCGCCACAGATCCTCCATATTTGTGCGCGGTTGTACGGCGGGGAGGCTACGGCTGCTGTCAAAACCGGAGGTGAACGATGACCTCCGTCTCGATGAACGCTGCCAGGGAGACAATGGTGAGGTGCCACCACGCAAACTGGATCAAGAGAAGCTGAGAGCGGCGCTCGACGCCCAGCTCGTCGCCCTCGACGAGCCCGCCTACGACGGTCCCGCGTCGTCGTTGCCCGACGCGCTCGTGGCCGCCGTGCTGGCCGCCTACGACCGGGGGCTCGAGCCCGAGCGCGCCGCGGCCAGGCAGGCGGTGCGCTACCTGCTCGACCGGCTGGCGACCGCCGCGCCCGGCAGGACCGTGGAGGTACGCGTGCCGCCGTACGCCGCCGTCCAGGCCGTCGAGGGCCCCCGCCACACCCGGGGCACGCCGCCGAACGTGGTCGAGATGGACGGCCGCACCTGGATGGAGCTGGCCCTGGGCCGACTCACCTGGGCGGAGGCGATGGCGAAGAACCTGGTGTCCGCCAGCGGGTCGCGGGCGGACCTGTCAGAGCATCTGCCGCTCCAGCCTTCCTAGCCGCGGGTGCCGCCCATCCAGGGAAACTTGTCCTGGACGCACTTGTCCACGAGCGGGCTGGGCAGGTGCGCGCACTCCTGCACCACGTGCCAGAACCAGATCGCCACGATCGCGAAGAGCACCAGCGAGAGCCCGCTGATCACGATGCCGGCGATCGCGCGGCCCTTGCCGGCGCGCTTGGCGAGCGCCACGCAGCCGAAGACGATCGACAGGATGGCGGTGATCAGGCCCGTGAAGCAGACGAAGACCAGAAAGGGGCTGGCCACGCCCAGCACCAGCGACGCCGTGGCCAGGCCGCTGCCGGGCTGGGCCTGCTGGTAGGGGACGCCGTAGGGCGGCGGACCGTAGCCGGGCGGGCCGCCGTACGGGCTGGACGGCGTCGTGCCGGGGACGGTCGGCTCCTGTCCCGGTGGCGGGGCGGCATACCCGCCCGGGGTGCCGCCGCCGGGCGGCCCCTGGTCCGGCGGCGGGGGCGGGTAGGGCCGCTGGTCATCCTGTTCGTAGCGGGACGGCGCCGGCCTGGCCGGCGGCTCCCCCTGGGCGGCCCCCCAGCCCGGGTAGGTCGGGGTGGCCCCGGGGATCTGGTACGCCTGGGTCGCCTCGGCGTCCCCCTCCGCCGGCGGCAGGACCTGGGTCGCCTCGGCGTCGCCTCCCGTGGGCGGCGGGGTCTCGGGTGAGGTGGGCAGGTCGGGATGGGTCGGCTCACCACCCGGCCTGGGCTCGTGCGTGGGCGGCACGTCGGGCGGGGGCACCACGGGCGGCACGGGAGCGATCGGCTCCTCGCCCTCCTGAGCGGGCTCCCGCCGCTCCTCCTCCGGCTCGCCGTCGCGCCACCACTCAGGCGCGTGCCGGCCGGGCTCTTCCTCTTCCGGACGGCCTTCGCGCGGGCCCTGGCCCGGGCGGGGCTCGTTCGGGTCCTCAGGTGTGGTCATACGTCTCCCCGACGGCTCAATTGCCGGACACTTCACCCTTTCGCGGAGGGGGTCGGCTAAACCACGCGACACGGTAAAAGGCTTCCGATACTTGGGTCACCATGCGCCAAAACCGCAGGCGGCGGGCAAGATGGGTGCATGCTGGAGGAGACCCTGACGTACGCGCTGATCAAGGTCATGAAGGCGCACCGCAACCAGTTGGCCGCCGAGCTGGGCCCGCTCGGGCTGCACGCCGGGCAGGAGTTGCTGCTCAACCAACTGTGGCGGCAGGACGGCCTCTGCCAGGGCGAGCTCATCACCAGGCTCGGCGTCGAGCCGCCCACTGTCACGAAGACCCTCCAGCGTCTGGAGCGCGCCGGGCTCGTCCGCCGCGCGCCCGACCCCGGCCGGGCGCGGGTGACCCGCGTCTACCTCACGGACGCGGGCAAGGCGCTGCAGCAGCCGGTGGAAGCCATCTGGAACCGGCTGGACGAGGAGCTGCTGTGCGGCTTCGACGCCGAGGAGCGCACCCTGCTGGCCCGGCTCGTACGCGCCATCACCCATTAGTCGTTTCGCTCCCGGCGAAATCCCCTTGCCACCAGGGCGGCTTCTCCAGTTAGCTGGCTAATTAGTCGGCTAACTTGAAGGGATCGTCTCCATGCACGTACTGATCACAGGTGGCTCGTCGGGCATCGGCGCCGCCACCGCGCTCGCGTACGCCAAGGCCGGGGCGCGCGTCACGATCACCTACAACACGGGCGCGGACCGGGCGGCCGGGGTCGTCAAGCGGATCGAGGAGGAGGGCGGCCAGGCCGCGGCCGTACACCTGGACCTGGAGGACCACGCGACCATCGCGCCCGCGGTCGCCCAGGCGGGCGAGGTGGACGCCCTCGTCGCCAACGCCGTCCGCTGGGGCACCATCATGCCCAACAGCGTGCCTTTCGAGGGCGTGCCCGCGGCCGAGTGGTCGGCGGTCATGCACGCCAACGTGGTGGCCAACGCCCTGCTCGTGCAGGCCGTGCTGCCGGGGATGCGGCACAGGGGGTTCGGGCGGATCGTGTTCGTCTCGTCGGGCGCGGGCGAGGAGGGGCTGCCGGGGCCGGGCGCGTACGGCACCGCCAAGATGGCCCTGCACGGCATGGCCCGCGCGCTGGCCTGGGACGCCGGCAAGGACGGCATCCTGGTGAACGTGGCCGTCGCCGGGCTCACGTTGACCGAGCGGGAGCGCCCGGTGTCGCAGGAGGCGCTGGACGCCATCGCTGCCCGCACGCCCACCCGCAGGCTGTCCACCGCGGACGACCTGGCCGCGCTGATCCTCTTCCTCGGATCCGCGGCGAACCGAAACCTCACCGGAGAGATCATCCGGGACGGTTCAAATGCGGGCAGATCCAGCCACGTCGCCTGATATCGCCCCCGAGTGTGCGAGCACAGAAGCGGCCGACCTAAACTGAGGCATGTGCTGAAGGGCGACGGCCGGCTCGGCCATGACCTGGACCTCGATGACCGCGCGCCTAAAGACGCCTGTGGCGTCTTCGGCGTCTGGGCTCCAGGCGAGGAAGTTTCCAAACTCACCTACTACGGGCTGTACGCGTTGCAGCACCGCGGGCAGGAGTCCGCGGGCATCGCGGTCAGCGAGGGCAGCCGCATCCTCGTCTACAAGGACATGGGCCTGGTCGCCCAGGTCTTCGACGAGTCGGTGCTCAGCACCCTGCGCGGCCACCTGGCCATCGGCCACTGCCGCTACTCCACCACCGGATCGAGCGTGTGGGAGAACGCGCAGCCCACTCTGAGCTCCACCGACGTCGGCGGCCTCGCGCTCGCCCACAACGGCAACCTGATCAACACCCCGGAGCTGGCCCAGCGCCTGGCTCCGGGCTCCACCCGCGCGACGACCGACACCGAAGTCCTGACCACGCTGCTCGCGCAGGACCGCACGCGTTCCATCGAGGACTCGGCGGCGGAGCTGCTCCCGCAGGTCAAGGGCGCCTACTCGCTGGTGTTCATGGACGAGAAGACGCTCTACGCGGCCCGCGACCCGCAGGGCATCCGCCCGCTGGTCCTGGGCCGGCTGGAGCGCGGCTGGGTGGTGGCCTCCGAGACGGCCGCGCTCGACATCGTGGGCGCCACGTTCGTCCGCGAGATCGAGCCGGGCGAGCTGCTGACCATCGACGAGAGCGGCGTCAGGTCGCGCCGCTTCGCGCTGGCCGAGCCCAAGGGCTGCCTTTTCGAGTACGTCTATCTCGCCCGCCCCGACACCACCATCGCCGGGCGCGGCGTCCAGGTCACCAGGGTCGAGGTGGGCCGCGTGCTGGCCCGCGAGCACCCCGTGGAGGCCGACCTGGTCATCCCCACGCCCGAGTCCGGCACCCCGGCGGCCGTCGGCTACGCCGAGGAGAGCGGGATCCCCTACGGGCAGGGCCTGGTCAAGAACTCCTACGTGGGCCGCACGTTCATCCAGCCCTCGCAGACCATCCGCCAGCTCGGCATCCGGCTGAAGCTCAACCCGCTGCGCGAGGTGGTCGCGGGCAAGCGGCTGGTGGTCGTGGACGACTCGATCGTGCGCGGCAACACCCAGCGGGCCATCGTCAAGATGCTGCGCGAGGCCGGGGCCAAGGAGGTGCACGTACGCATCTCCTCGCCGCCCGTGGCCTGGCCGTGCTTCTACGGCATCGACTTCGCCACCAGGGCCGAGCTGATCGCCGGGTCGCTGTCGGTCGAGGAGATCCGCGCCTCGCTCGGCGCCGACTCGCTCGGCTACATCTCCCTGGAGGGCCTGACCAAGGCCACCACCATCCCCGCCGACCGCCTGTGCAGGGCCTGCTTCGACGGCTCCTACCCGATCCCCATCGACCAGGACAACGTGGGCAAGTTCGTGTTGGAGAGCAAAGCGTGAGCAGTTATGAGGCCGCGGGCGTCGACATCGCGGCGGGCGAGCGTGCCGTCGACCTGATGAAGAGCAAGGTGGCCCGCTCGCGGCGGCCCGAGGTGGTCGACGACGCCAGCGGGTTCGCCGGGCTGTTCGACGCCTCGGCCCTCCTGCGTTACGAGCGGCCGCTGCTCGCCACCTCCACCGACGGCGTGGGCACCAAGGTCATGATCGCCCAGCGGTACGGCAAGCACGACACCATCGGCATCGACCTGGTCGGCATGGTCCTCGACGACCTGGTGGTGTGCGGGGCCGAGCCGCTGTTCATGACCGACTACATCGCCTGCGGGAAGGTGGTGCCCGAGCGCGTCGCCGAGATCGTCGGCGGCGTGGCCGAGGGCTGCCGCCTGGCCGGGGCCGCGCTGGTGGGCGGCGAGACGGCCGAGCACCCCGGGGCCATGGGGCCGGACGAGTACGACCTGGCGGGCGCCGGGACGGGCGTCGTCGAGGCCTCCGCCATGCTGGGGTCCTCCCGGGTCGTGGCGGGTGACGTGGTGCTGGGGCTGGCCTCCTCCGGGATCCACTCCAACGGCTACTCCCTGGTACGCCACGTGCTCCGCGAGGCCTCCCTGTCGCTCGACGCCGTCCTGCCCGAGCTGGGGCGGCCGCTGGGCGAGGAGCTGCTGGAGCCGACCCGGATCTACTCCCTCGACTGCCTGGAGCTGGCCCGGACCGTCGACGTGCACGCCTACGCGCACATCACCGGCGGCGGCATCGAGGGCAACCTGTCACGGTCGCTGCCGGGCCATCTCGACGCCGTGCTGGACCGGGCCTCCTGGACGCCGCCCGCCGTCTTCGGGGTGCTCGCCGGGCACGGGCAGATCGCCCAGAAGGACATGGACCGCACGTTCAACCTCGGGGTCGGGATGGCGGCCATCGTGGCCGCCGACTCGGCGGACGAGGCCGTCAGGGTGCTGGGGGCACGCGGGCTGGACGCCTGGGTGCTCGGGGAAGTGGTGCCGGGCGAGGGCCGCGCCCGCTACCGGTAGCCGTTCCTCAGATCCCCAGCTTGGCGGCGATGCCGTCGAGGACGTACTCGAGGCCGGTCTCGAACCGCCAGAGCACGTCGTCCTTGCGGGTGGCCGTCATCAGATAGCCCTCGAAGGTGGGGTAACGCCCGGTCTGGATGTGCCAGGTCATCTGCGGGGCGAGCTCACTGCGCAGCTCGCCCCCGTCGGCCCAGCCCTGCTGGTCCATGAAGCTCTGCACGGCGATCTCGTACGCCATGGCGCCGTTGGCGTAGGCGTCCACGGCGCGGAACACGCTCATCGTCGTGTCGGGGTCGAGCCCCGATCCGGCCAGGGCCGAGAGGGAGCGCTCGGTGACGGCCATGCGGCGCGGGGTGAGCGCGAGCATGGCCTGCGGGGACAGCTGAGCCAGCCACGGGTGCCGCAGCATCATCTCGCGCGTGCCGTGCCCCAGGGCGCGCATCGTCTCCCGCCAGCCGAGTCCCTCGGGCAGCCGCAGCTCCTCGTAGACGTGGTCGACCATCAGCTCCAGCAGCTCGTCCTTGCCTGACACGTACCGGTAGGGCGCCATGGGCGCGACGCCCAGCTCGGTGGCCAGGCGGCGCATGGTGACCGCGTCCAGACCCTCGGCGTCGGCGATCCCCACCGCGGCCGTGGCGATGCGCTGCGGCGAGAGGGTCTGCCGCGGGGCGGGGGCCGGACGTTCCAGGCGCGCCCAGAGCGGTTCGCGCGGTTTGTCTTTCTCAACGGCCATGTGGCTCCCCTTCCGTGTCCGATACAGCGTATCCGAAGTGGACAACGTACATTCTCGTGTGTACGTTGTATCTCGCTGGATACGACGTACACAAACGGAGTCCCCCATGAACGACAGCCCGCTCAAGGTCGCGGTCATCCTCGGCAGCACCCGCGACGGCCGCCTCGGCACGGTCGTGAGCAACTGGATCGTCGGCCTGCTCGACCAGCGCGGCGACATGGAAGCCGACCTCATCGACCTGGTCGAGACGCCGCTGCCGACCGTCTTCCCGGTCCTCGGCGAGCCCCCGGCCTCCCAGGAGGCCAGAGACCTGCTGGCCGCGGTGTCACCGCGGATGGCGGCGGCCGACGCCTTCGTGATCGTCACGCCGGAGTACAACCACAGCTTCCCGGCCGCGCTGAAGAACGCCATCGACTGGCACGGCCCCGAGTGGCACGCCAAGCCGGTCGCCTTCGTCTCCTACGGCGCCTTCTCCGCCGGTTTGCGCGCGGTCGAACAGCTGCGCCTGGTCCTGGCCGAGCTGCACGCGGTCACCATCCGCGACGGGGTCGGCTTCCAGCGCGTCTGGGAGCAGTTCGACGGCGAGGGCAGGACGGTCGACCCGGCCGTCGAGCCCGCCGCCAAGGTGATGCTGGACCGGCTCGCCTGGTGGGCGCAGGCCCTGCGCGAGGCCAAGGCCGTCCGGCCGTACGCGGCGTGACGCGCCATGACCCGATCCCTCTACGTCGGCGTGTTCGGCCTGCTGCTCGGCATGTTCCTGGCCATGCTGGACGGCCTGATCGTGGGCACCGCGCTGCCCACGATCGCGGGCGACCTCGGCGGCCTGGACCGCCTCCCTTGGGTCGTGACCGCCTACCTGCTCGCCGCCGCGGCCACCACCCCGATCTGGGGCAAGGTCGGCGACCTGTTCGGCCGCAAGGCGACCTTCATCAGCGCGATCGCGCTCTTCCTGGCCGGGTCGGGACTGGCCGGGCTGTCGCAGGACATGGGCCAGCTCATCGCCTTCCGCGCCGTGCAGGGGCTCGGCGCGGGCGGGCTCATGGTCGGGGCGCTGGCCATCATCGGCGTGCTCGTACCGCCGCGTGAGAGCGGCCGGCTGCAGTCGATGATCGGCGTCATCATGCCGATCGCGTACGTCGGCGGGCCGCTCCTCGGCGGCCTGCTCACCGACTACCTGAGCTGGCGCTGGACCTTCTACGTCAACCTGCCCGTCGGCGCCGTGGCGCTGCTGATCATCTCCACCCGGATCCACCTCCCGCCCGCCGAACGCGTCAAGCCCCGCATCGACTACGGCGGCGCGGCCCTGCTCACCACCGCCATCGTGGCCCTGACCCTGCTGGCCGGCTGGGCGGGCACCGCGTACGCCTGGACCTCACCCCAGGTCCTCGGCCTGGGCGCGCTCTCCGCGCTCGCGCTGGCCGGATTCGTCGCCGTCGAACGCCGGGCCGCCGAACCGGTCATCCCGCCCCGGCTGTTCGCCGACCGCGGCTTCACCCTGGCCCAGGTGCTCAGCTTCCTCGTCGGCGCAGCCATGGTCAGCGTGACCAACTACCTGCCCCAGTACATGCAGTTCGTCCAGGGCGCCTCGCCCGCGGCGGCCGGCATGCTGCTGCTGCCGCTGATGTTCGGCATGCTCGCCGCGCAACTGGTCACCGGCCGGCTCATCAGCCGCGACGGCCGCTACCGCCGCTATCCGATCCTCGGCGGCGCGCTCATGACCGCAGGTGCACTGGCCCTGCTCCTGCTCGACGCCTCCACCCCCGCACCGGCCGCCTCGGCGCTCACCCTCGTCATCGGGACGGGGATCGGCCTGGTGATGCAGAGCACCACGCTCATCACGATCAACGGCGCCGACCCGCGCGACATGGGCGCCGCCAGCGGCACCGTCACCCTGCTGCGCACGGTCGGCGGATCCCTGGGCATCGCCGTGCTCGGCACCCTGTACGCGGCCCGGATGCGCACCCACCTGACCGCCCACCTCGGCCCCGGCCAGGCCGGACAACTGGAGCGGAGCGGCGAGCTGACACCCGGCTCGCTGCCCCGCCTGCCCGCCCCCGTGGCCGACGCCGTCCGCGAGGCCGTCACCAGCGGCCTGCACGCCCTCCTCATCGGCGCCGCGGCCCTCGCGGCGATCTCCTTCGCGATCGCCTGGCTCATCCGCGAGATCCCGCTCCGCACCGAAACCCCACCCCGGCCCGACTCCGAACCCGCACCCCAGCCAGACCCCGGACCGACACCCCAGCCAGACCCCGGAGCGACACCCCAGCCGAATCACCAACCCGCGCCCCCGCCAGACTCCGAAGCGGCGCCCTCACCCCGGAAAGGCTGAGTCAAAATTCCCGCGACAGCGGGATCCGAGCCCGGGAAAAGGGAATCGCGCCGATAGCGGGCACTGCGATCCCAGAGGGAGTCATGAACGGATTCTATTGGGGATTCGCCACGGCGGGACTCGCGGCCATGGTCCTGACGATGGCCGGCAACTCCGGCATGCGTGCGGCCCTCCACGCCATATTCAGACGCCCTCTCGGCGAGCTGACCCTGATCGTGAAAGCCGGGACCACGCTCGAGTCCCCGCAGGGGGCACGCCCGGCCACGGAGGAAGAGGTCATCCCCATAGACGGGCTGATCATCAAGGTCGATGCGGACCGGAACGGCCCACCCACGCCGAGCCCGGCGGCGCGCTCCCGCCGGTACGCAGGAGGGCCGGAATGAGCCCGGGCGGCGGCGCGACGACCGTGGACCGGAATTTCCGGCTAGTGTTCTTCGTGGTGCTCGGCTTTACCGTCCTCTTCGTGGGTGGGGCTATTTATTCAGGTTTTTTCATCGCCAATCCCACTCCCTCACAGGCGTCAACGGCGGAATGGCTGCAGAGAGCCGCGTGGGCGGGTCTGGGCGTGATTTTCGGCCTGCTCGGCGGAAAAACAGTTTGATACGGGACGTCTCCCGATGTGACTTCTTGCCCGATGTCCTGGAGCCACGCGATCGGCCTTCACATCCCTTGGCCGGGGCAGCAAACCGTTACAGCCGATCCCGTCTGGCCGGCTGGTCGCGGACTTTGAGCACCCGACTGCGTGGCGGCCAGGCTCACATAGCCGGGGCGTCTAGGATGCCCGTTTCGCCCCTGCCCGAGGCGCTACGACATCGCGCAGGAATTCCACCCAGATCGCATGCGCACGCTCGTGCGCCTTGGTGCGCGCCTGCTCCATGGACGTGCTGCCATTCACCTCGAACGTCTCACTGCCCATCGGGAGACCGTCACGCCCGGGGAGCCGATGATGCAGTGTCAGCTTGTAGCGCTCGTCGATGATCGAGAACAGCATTCGAGCGCCGACCCAGCCCTTCTCGCAAGTCATGGAACCGGGGGACGGCTTCCATCCGATCTCGGGCGCTCTGGTCCTCGGTTCCTGCCTGCCCTCGGCCCGAGCGCTCATTGCGTCGCCTCCTGCGCGGCCAGCTTCTCCGCCAGCTCGTCAAGCTCGAGTCGCACCGTTCGCCTCCGTCGTCGCGTCACGGGAATAGATCTGATGTAGGCCACCGGCCGACGGCCAGGTTTCCCCAACCGTTTCCACGACGCCAGCGCGGGTATTCTTCAGAGGTATAGGGCACTATTTGGCTAATACCTCTCCGCTATAAACTCAGCTAGTGGAAGTTCGGACACCCCCGAAGCCCTCATGGCGATCATGCAAGAACGCGGCTGGACCCAAGCCCAGCTCGGCCATGAGTTAGGTGTGTCGCAAGCATGGATCTCTCGCGTGTGCCGAGGTGTCGCCGATACGGGCCTGGCCAAGGCAAAGGAGTTGCTTGCGCGTGTCGGCTGGGAGGTGCGATTTACGCCTTCTGTGGAGGGACCTGTGGAGCGCAGGGAGTTCCTGGCAGCCGCGGCATCAGTCGTGTTCGTCCCGTCCGCTGCCAGCTCAAACCCTTATCTTGATCCCGACTATGTGCGAGCACTGGCCGGCAGTATGGCGCGAGGCCGCTACGAACTTGGAGGGCTACCCCTCACGGCCCGCGCCCTGGGCCATGTGAAGCAAATGGACGGCCTTCGAGCCAGCTCTCTTGGCTGCGATCTGCAAGCGGCGGCATCGGATCTGCTGTACCAGGCCAGCATCGCTCTGTATGACGCCGGCAGGCTTCCCCAGGCGGAGCATGCCGGCGTGATCGCTCTCGAACTGGCGCACCATGCCGGGGATCCGTCAGCGCGGGCGCGGGCCTATGACGTGCTGAGCCGCGTCAGCCTCTATCGCGGCGACCAGTTCCGAGCGGTGAAGTATGCCCAGCGCGGACTACGAATCGCCGACCTTTCCCCAAGCCGCCTGTCCAGCCTGCATATGCGGCTGGGGCGTGCGCTGGCGGGCATCAAGAGGAATCAGAGGGAAGCTCGCGAATCCCTGGATCGAGCCTTGGACACTCGCGGGCTGAGTCCGTTCGCCGAGGCTGCTCTCGGCGGCGATGTGGCCATCGGCTTAAGCCAGCTGGGCCAGTACAACGAGGCCGACCGGCTCCTGCACGAAGCAGCTCAGGCCATGGGGCAATGGTCACCGCTCTTTCATGCTCAATATCTCGGCCGGCAAGCACAGACAGCTATACGAGGGGGCAAACCAGCACTTGTAGGCCAATACATGCAGAACCTCACCCGAGCACTACCCTTCATCAGCTCTGCTCGCGTGAATGCACGAGCGAAAGAGATCATTGCAGCATCGGCCAAATGGGAGCGTATTTCGGATATTCGCGTAGCACGCGAGCATCTTCAGTCCATGCTGCCCCCCGAGCACCCTTCCGCTTGACTGATCATCGCATTCATACATCGGCTTTCTGAATCTGGCAGCCATTGCGAATATACCCGTCGCGGCATATCTGTTGAGAGAGCCGCCCCATAAGGAAGTCGCCCCCACCAATCCGGCTTCGGGGCACCGTCACACCCGAGACGCAATGGGCAGGGCCGGGTCGGCACGGCCGCTACTCCCGGGCGGCCGGACCGTGGCCACTTAGGTCACCTCGGAAACGCGACTTTGGTTGCTGCCTGACCGTCCCGGCGCCCGGCTACGCTCTGCGGCTATGTTCGTGGCCACCGCGCAGGACCTGCGGCCCAGCCTGCTCCGGGCGCGCCGCGACCGTGCCGCCGCCGGGAGCAGCTTCCTGCTGCTGCGAGTGAGCGGTATCGATGGCGCTGAGCGCGATGAGTTTTGAGGTAACCGGCGGTCTGAGTGTGTGAGTGACCAATCACTGAGCACGAGCTGATCGAGCGGTGGACGCCGATCGGAGCTCATGCAAGCGCCCCCTGGGGGTGTTGGGCCCGTGCTGGGACCGTCCCGGCGTGGGAAGAAACACATGGAGGCACCCGATGCGGAAGTTGATTCTTGGTTTTTACGTCTCGCTCGACGGCAAGAGCGCTGACGGGGACAACGGAATCCGGGACGTCATGATGAGCATCGACGACCCGAAGCAGGAGGAGTACTTTGTCAGCCGACTGTGGGAGGCCGGGGCCTTCCTCATGGGCCGCAACACCTACGAGATCATGGCCGGATACTGGCCCACCTCCGACCACCCCTCTGCCAAGGCCATGAACGAGATCCCCAAGGTCGTGTTCTCCCGCACCCTGAAATCGGCCGACGACTGGCCCGAGACCCGGATCGCCGGCGGTGACACGGCGGAGGAGATCGCCAGGCTCAAGGCCGAGCCTGGCAAGGACCTCGTCGCCGCCGGCGGCACCGCGTTCATGCACTCCCTGATCAAGCTCGGCGTGGTCGACGAGTACCGGCTGTGGGTGCTGCCCGCCGTCACCGGCAAGGGCGCGCCGCTGTTCCCCGAGCTGGCTCAGGCTGTGAACCTGCGCTTGGTGAAAAGCACGGCCTTCCCGTCCGGAATCCTCGAACTGGTGTACGTGCCAGCCGACAAGTAAGACCCAGCAAGCGACACACAGTCACGGTGGCACCAGGAGCAGGCGCCTGCCCGTCCCCGGTGCCGTTCAGTTCTCGGGCCAGGTCGTACCGGCCGCTGGTCCTTGATCGTTGGCGTTCGCTCGCCATTGATCGGCCCAGTAGCTCCTGACCTGGTCAAGCTTTACCTTGACGGTGTCGGGGCGTTGTGCGGGCGGCGGCGGTGTGATTCGGCACCGACCTGGAGCGCTCCCGGGCAGGACGAATTCGGATAACCTCCCGGGCGTCGGTCAGGCGGGTGGCGATCTGCAAGGACAGAGCCGCGGCACTGCAGCGGCAATGCGCCGCCCTTGATATCGGGCTCATCGACCAGCGTCCTGAGCGCGCCGCCTGGCACCAGCGGGCAGCGCCGCAATGATCGGCAAGCAGCTTGCCAAGATCGGCCACGTTGACCGCGATACGGGCGGCCGAACAGGCGAAGGGGCGCTGTTGCTTCTCACTGATTTTCCTGGCCCAATCGGGCCTCGAGCGCTGTTCAAACCGACCGTCAAACGCTGCTGCTACTCACTCACCGAACGAAATCACCCATGGGAGACGCGGCCCACAGCCGGGGGAGCGCGAGGTGCCCTGCCGGGGATCGGGGCGAGGCCCCGATCCCCCATCAGCACGCCCGAGCGTCAGCGAGGACCGCGCCTTTGGGGGATCGAAAGGGGGCTCGCCCCCTTGGGAGGCAGGGCCCGGCGCGTAGCGCCTCCCGGGTGAGGACCATGCTTTCGGTACGGTCACATGTTGATCATGTGGCCGGCGAGGCCGTGGATGGCTTCCTTGACCGCTTCGCCGAGCGTCGGGTGGGCGTGGACGTTGCGGGCGACCTCGTGCACGGTCAGGTCCCACTGCTGGGCCAGGGTCAGCTCCGGCAGCAGCTCGGTGACCTCGGGCCCGATCAGGTGGGCGCCGAGCAGCTCGCCGTGCGTGTTGTCGCTGATGATCTTGACGAAGCCGGCCGAGTCGCCCAGGCCGTGCGCCTTGCCGTTGGCCGTGAAGGGGAACTTCGCCACCTTCACGTCGTAGCCCAGGTCGCGCGCCTGCGCCTCGGTGTAGCCGAAGCTGGCCACCTGCGGCTGGCAGTACGTGGCCCGCGGGATCATCACGTAGTCGAGCTCCATGGTCTCCGCGTCGGCGATCGTCTCGGCGGCGATGATGCCCATGGACTCCGCGGCGTGCGCCAGCATCAGCTTGGCGGTGACGTCGCCGATGGCGAAGATGTGCGGCACGTTCGTACGGCAGCGCCCGTCGACCGCGATGGCGCCCCGGTCGGTCAGCGCCACGCCCGTCTTCTCCAGGCCGTAGCCCTCGACGCGCGGCTGGAACCCGATGGCCTGCAGCACCTTGTCGGCCTCGAGCACCCGGGTCTCGCCGCCGCGGGTGACGGTGACCTTGACGGAGGCGCCGGTGTCCTCGATGGCGTCCACGCGGGTCGAGGTCAGCACCTCGATGCCGAGCCGCTTGTAGCGCTTGGCCAGCTCGGCCGACACCTCCTCGTCCTCCAGCGGCACCACCCGGTCGAGGAACTCCACGATCGTCACCTTGACGCCGTAGTTGTGCAGCACGTACGCGAACTCCACCCCGATGGCGCCCGCGCCCGCGATGATGATGCTCTCCGGCAGCTCCTCGGTGAGGATCTGCTCCTCGTACGTCACCACACGCTCGGAAAGCCGCGTGCCCGGGATCAGCCGGGTGGTCGCGCCCGCCGCGATGATGCAGTGGGAGAACGTGATCGTCTCGCCGTTCACCTGGATCGTGTTCGCGTCCAGGAACGTGCCGCGGCCGTCGTACTCCGTGATGGCGTTCTTCTTCATCAGGTAGTGAACGCCCTTGACCCGACCGTCGGCCACCTTGCGGCTGCGCTGGAAGGCCGCTCCGTAGTCGAAGGTGACCGAGCCACTGATGCCGAACGTCTTGGCCTCGTTGTTGAAGATGTGGGCCAGTTCGGCGTTGCGCAGCAGCGCCTTGGACGGGATGCAGCCCACGTTCAGGCAGACGCCACCCCAGTACTTCTCCTCGACGACCGCAGCGCGCAGTCCGAGCTGGGCGGCGCGGACGGCGGCCGTATACCCTCCGGGACCCGCGCCGAGAACGACGACGTCATAGTGAGTGCTCATGAGTCGGACCATACCGTCAGCTAGACCTCGACCTTGTACGAGAGGGTGAGCTCGTCGGCGGGCACCCCGCGGATCCCCCAGTTCACCTTGGGCATCTCGATGATCGTGATCTCCACGTCCTCGGGCTCGTAGCCGGATTTGTCGTAGATCTCCCTGATCAGCGCCCGCTTGGCGTCGTCGCTGCGCCCGGTGAAGCAGATCACCTCGATGATGAGGTAATTGTCACTGCGCCCAGGGCAGACGAAGTCGTCCTCCTCCAGCAGCAGGAACCGGTGGAACCGCTTCTCCGGCGGCACGCCCCACGCGCTCACCAGGCACGACTGCACCAGATCCGAGATCTCCCGCTGCCGTCCGGCCCACACATCCCTGCGCCCGTACACCTTCACCTGTGCCATATCGGCAATATAGAGGGCGTGATCCGCGTACTCCTGGCCGACGACGAGGCCATGATCCGGGCCGGGGTCAAGGCCATCCTCGCCTCCGACCCGTCGCTTGAGGTGGTGGCCGAGGCCGGGGACGGCAGGCAGGCCGTCGACCTGGCCATCAGCCACCGCCCCGACGTGGCGCTGCTCGACATCCGCATGCCCAGGCTCGACGGTCTGGGGGCGGCGAGCGAGATGCGCCGGGTCGCGCCGGGCACGGCCGTGGTGATGCTGACCACATTCGGGGAGGACGACTACATCGCCAAGGCGCTCGACATCGGGGCGAGCGGGTTCCTGCTCAAGTCGGGCGATCCGCGCGAGCTGATCGCCGGGATCCACGCGGTGGCCGACGGGGCCGCGTACCTGTCGCCCAGGGTCGCCCAGCGGGTGATCGCACACTTCGCGGGCGGAAAGATGACCAAGGGGGCGCAGGCCCGCGACCGCGTCGGCCCGCTCACCGACCGGGAGCGCGAGGTGCTCGCCCTGGTCGGCGCGGGCATGTCCAACGCCGAGATCGCCCGCGAGCTGCACATCGTCGAGGGCACGGTGAAGGCGTACGTGAGCGCCATCCTCACCAGACTCGGCGTGCGCAACCGCGTGCAGGCCGCAATCATCGCCCACGAGGCCGGATTGGTAGCCTGACCCGTGATGTATCGCCTCGTGTTCACGCAGGTCTTGCGGCGTTTCGACGCCGAGGCCGTGCACCATCAGACCGTGAGCGCCCTCGCGCTCCTCGCAAAGCTGCCCGTGGTCAAGCGGCTGCTCTTCCGCGCGCTCGCGCCCCGCGACCCGGCCCTGCGGGTGACCGCGTTCGGCGTGCACTTCCCGGGCCCGCTGGGCCTGGCCGCCGGGTTCGACAAGGACGCCGCGTGCGCCGAGGGCATCGCCGCGCTCGGCTTCGGCCACGTCGAGGTCGGCACGATCACCGCGCACGCCCAGCCGGGCAACCCGCGCCCGCGCCTGTTCAGGCTGGTCGGAGAGCGCGCGGTGATCAACCGGATGGGCTTCAACAACGCCGGGGCGGCCGCCGCCGCCCGCAGGCTGCGCCGCGCCCGCGGCGTCCCCGTCGTGGTCGGGGTGAACATCGGCAAGACCAAGGTGGTGCCCGAGTCGGAGGCCGTGGCCGACTACGTGGCCAGCGCCAAGGAGCTCGCGCCGCTGGCCGACTACCTGGTGGTCAACGTCAGCTCGCCCAACACCCCGGGGCTGCGCAACCTCCAGGCGGTCTCGCTGCTGCGGCCGCTGCTCACGGCGGTCAAGGAGGTGGCGGACGGCACGCCCCGTGCCACTCCCCTGCTGGTGAAGATCGCGCCCGACCTCGCGGACGAGGACGTGGACGCGGTCGCCGACCTGGCGCTGGAGCTGGGCCTGGACGGCATCATCGCCACCAACACCACGATCAGGCACGACGGCGAGACCGGCGGGCTGTCGGGCCGCCCGCTCAAGGGCCGCTCGCTGGAGGTGCTCAGGCGCCTGCGCGCCAGGGTCGGCGACCGGCTCACGCTGGTGTCGGTCGGCGGGGTGGAGGACGTGGACGACGTCTGGGAGCGCCTGCTCGCCGGGGCCACCCTGGTCCAGGGCTACACGGGCTGGGTCTACGGCGGCCCGCTCTGGGCCTCGCGCATCCACCGTCAGCTCTCCCGGCGCGTGCGCCGTCACGGCCTCAAGTCCATTACGGACGCCATCGGCCGTACCGCCTGAATCCCTTATCGTGGGGCGAATGATCGAAGAGGTACCACTAGCGGACGGCATCACCCTGCGCCCGGCCGCCGAACAGGACGTCGAGGCCCTGGTACGCGCCTACGACCGCAACCGCGACCACCTCAAGCGGTGGGAGCCCCGCAGGCCTGACGAGTTCTTCACCGCGGACGGACAGGCCAAGCGGCTCAAGGGCCTGCTCGAAGATCAGGCGCAGGGCCGGGCGATGGCCTGGGTGCTCGCGGACGGCGAGGAGATCGTGGGCCGCGCGACGCTCAGCGGCATCGTCCGCGGCCCCTGGCTGAGCGCCGACCTCGGCTACTGGGTGGACGGCGGCTACATCGGGCGCGGCCTGGCCACCGGCGCCGTGCGGGAGGTGTGCCGGATGGCCGACGAGGAGCTGCGGCTGCACCGGATCGCGGCCAGCGTCCTGCTCGACAACGCGGCCTCGCAGAACGTGCTGGTCAAGACCGGGTTCGAGCCGTACGGCACCGCCGACCGCTACCTCGAGATCGACGGCAGGTGGCAGACCTGCCGCCTCTTCCAGCGCATCCTCAACGACCGCCCGGCCCTGTAAGTCACACGCTGGGGCGGGTCGACTCCGCGTCGTGCGTCATGCCTTCGATGTGGGCCATCGCCTCCTGGACGCGCAACACGCCCGGCCGGTGCGGGCGCCGGCGCTGCCAAGGGTGCGGCCCCGCCGGCGGGCGGTACTCCACCCCGAGCGCGTCCAGCCGCCCCAGGTGCTCCTCCAGCCGTCCCTCGAAGCCGCCCGTGAAGCCGTCCGTGGGGCCGGCCCACGCGATCTCCGCCAGCGCGCACGCCCGCGGCCACAGGCGGTAGTCGACCGTGCGGGCGTCGGGCACGCGCTCGGTCCAGAGCTGCGCCTGGGCCCCCAGGACCCGGGCGCGCTCCTCCTCCGTCCACGAGGCCGGCGCGGGGTCGAAGGCGGCCACGTCCGAGACTGTGGTGGCGTCGCCGATGGCCATGGGCTCGTCCGCCGAAGAGGCCTCCGCGTAGTCGAAGTACAGCGGGAACACCGGGGTCGCCACCACGTCGTGCCCGGCCGCGGCGGCCCGGCGGCCCACCCCCATGCCCCGCCACGGCATGACCACGGTGTCCTCCCGCAGCCCACCGCTGACGAACGCCTCGTCCCACACCACGGCCCGCGCGCCCCGCTCGGCCAGCGCGTCCGCGAGCCGCCGCAGGAACCACGCCTGCAGGTCGTTGGAGGTGGCCAGCCCGAGCGAGTCGCGGTACGCGGTGATCTCGGCGGACTCGCCCCAATGGTCCAGCACGACCTCGTCACCGCCGATGTGCACGTAGGGAGTCTCGCCCAGCGCCCCGACCAGCTCGTCGAAGATCGTGGTCAGGAACTCGACGGTCGGCGGCAGCGGCGACAGGATCGCCGAGGAGATGCCCCACCGGTCGAGCACGTCGTACCGCTCCCCGGTGGCCCCGAGCGACGGGTACGCCGCCAGGATCGCCGACGCGTGCCCGGGCACGTCGATCTCGGGGACGACCGTGACGCACCGGGCGCGGGCGTAGGCGCCGATCTCGGCCAGGTCGTCGAGCGTGTAGTAGCCCCCGTGCGGCAGGTCGTCGTACGTGTCCGGCTCCCGCCAGTAGTTGGACGCCGTACGCGGCCGGTGCGAGGAGACCTCGTGCAGCAGCGGGTACGCCCTGCTCTCCACCCGCCACCCCTGGTCGTCCACCAGGTGCAGGTGGAGGCGGTTGAGCTTGTGCGTCGCCATCAGGTCGAGCAGGCGGAAGATCTCCCGCTTGGGGAAGAAGTGCCGCGCCACGTCCAGGTGCAGCCCGCGCCAGGCGAAGCGCGGCGCGTCCTCGATCCGCACCCCTGGAACGAGCCACGAGGCCCCGGTGGAGAACCGGTAGGAGGCGGCGGGCAGCAACTGGTGCAGCGACTGCGCCGCGTAGAAGGCCCCGGCCCGTCCGCCGGCCACGATCTCCACGCCCCGCGAACCCACCGTCAGCCGGTACGCCTCCTCGCCGAGCGCCGGATCCCGCCGGACGTCGATCTCACCGGCGTCGCCGGGCCGCAGGTCGAGCCGCGGAAGCGCGAGGCGTACGGCGTCCACCAGGTCGCCGGACACGGTCGCGCCCGAGGTCAGCTCGAAGGAACCGGAAAGATCGCTGAGCAGCTCTGGGCGAGGAATCATGTTTCGAGATAGTGCTGCAATCCGTTCGCCAGCGCCAGCGCGATCTTCTGCCGGAAGCCGGGATCCTGGAACTTGGCCGCCTCGGCGGCGTTGCGCATGTTGCCGCACTCGATGAAGATCTTCGGCACGGTCGACAGGTTGAGGCCGCCGAGGTCGTTGCGGTAGTCGAGCGCGTTGCGGCCGATGTAGGTGGAGTACGGCAGGCCCGTGCCCTTGGCGAACGCGTTGCGCACGTCGATGCCGAGCCTGCTGGAGGCGCCCACGACCTTGTCCACGGGGCCGTTGATCTTCTTCGGCATGATGACGTGGAAGCCGTGGTTGGCGGGGGCCGCGCCGTCGCCGTGGATGGAGATCGCCGCGTCGGCGCGGGCCTTGTTGCCGATGGCGGCCCGCTGGGTGATGCACGGGCCCACGCCGTCGTTGCTCGTCCTGGTCAGCTTGACCGTGGCCCCACGGGATTCGAGGATCTTGACGAGCCGCTTGGAGACGTCGAAGGAGAAGGCGGCCTCGGTGTAGCCGCTGTTGGTCTGGGTGCCCGTCGTGTCGCAGGGCTTCCACTTGGTCAGCACGTTGACCTTGCGGTTGACGGCCGCGGGGTCGCGGTAGTTGCCGCCGTTGTGGCCCGGGTCGATCACGACGACCTTGCCCTCCATGGGCTTGGCGTCGGGCGGGGACTGCTTGGCGGAAGTCCGCTTGGCGGGAGTCTGCTCGGAGGGAGTCTGCTCGGCGGTCTGCTCCGCGCTGGTCGCGGGAGCGGCCTGACCTGCCGCGGCGCCACCGGTGCCGGTGCCGCCACACGCGGAGGCGATCAGGCCGCAAACGACGAGAGCTGAGGCTGGCAGAGCACGCATGGCATCCAACTTACGGCAAGCCCGGAGCTCAAGCCCTTCTTATGCCAACTACGGCGAGTGGCGGGGAATGCTACATCCTGGCCGGGCCCCTAGCCCCTCACCAGACACGCTCGCCGATCTCCTGGCGCTCCAGCAGGGCGGCCAGCTCCCGCGCGTCCTCGGCGTCGAGCCCGAGGACGACGCGGGGCCGGCCCCACGGGTGGTCGAGGGAGTGGGCGACGTAACTGGCGACCGACTCAGCGGCGCCGTCGACGCCCCGCCCCCTCCCCGCCCGCCAGTGGCCCCAGGCGCGCTCGAGCTCGGCCGCCGCGCGCTGGGCGCAAGACACTAGTTCCGGATCACGCATGACTGTTCCCCCGGATCAGATCGTGGCCGGATCGAATCCGGCCACAAATAGCATGACCCTGACGAGTAAACAGCCGCGCGGCCACGTCTCCGCGCGGCTTGACCCAGCCTTGATCCTCTTTTAAGCGGGACCGGTGCTGCGTCGCACGATCAGCTCGGGGCGGATCTCGCGCAGGCGCGAGACCTTCGCGGGGTCCCCGATCCGGTCGCTCAGCAGCGCCGCCGCCGACCTTCCCATGGTGCGGCGGGGCTGGTCGACCGAGGTGAGCGAGATGTGGTGGGAGGCCGACAGGTGCGTGTTGTCGTAGCCGACCACCGAGAGGTCTTGCGGGACTCGCAGGCCCAGGTCGCTGGCGGCCGAGAGCACGCCGAGCGCGACCACGTCATTGGCGGCGAAGATCGCCGTGGGCCTGGGGTCGCGGGTGAGCAGCGCCGTTGCCGCCTCCCTGCCACCCTCCTCGGTCGAGTCCGCGGCTTCGACCATGATGTACGGCGCCAGAGAGTGCCTGCGCATGGCCACGAGGTAGCCCTCGCAGCGCGACGAGCGCCGGCCCTCGATGTGCGCGATGCGCTTGTGGCCGAGTTCGACCAGGTGGTCGATGGCCAGGCGAGCGCCGAGCTGGTCGTCGTCGACCACGATGTCGACTCCGTCGAGCTCGATGTCACGTTCCCCTACGACGACGGTCGGGGTGTAGGCGGTGGCCTCGATCAGCGTCTCGCTGGTCGGCGCGATGCCCAGGAGGACCAGCCCGTCCACCCTGAGCTCGAGGAAGGCCTCGACGGCCTCGTCCTCGAACGCCGGGTCCCACTGGCTGTTCCCTATGAGCATGCGCAGGCCGTCGCCGTGCAGGCTCTCCTGCAGACCGTCGAGGAACTCCGCGTAGAACGGATTGTGCAGGTCGGCGACGAGCGCGCCCACCAGATGCGTACGGCCTTCGACCAGGCTTCGCGCGACCGCGTTCGGCCGGTAGCCGAGTTCGCGGGCGGCCTGCAGCACGGCCTGGCGCCGGTGCTCGCTCACGTGCGGGGATCCGCGCAGCACGAGAGAGACCAGCGATTTCGAGACGCCGGCTCGTTCGGCGACGTTGCGGATGGTCGGTCTGGGCCGAGGCAGTGTGTCTACCTCTCTGAGCTCGGTAATGGTTGAAGTGTTGACGGGCGGTCCTGACATGTGTCTCCCCCGCGATGCGGATATGGGCACCTGTCTGACCAAACGATCGAGTTCGCGGCAGGGTACGGCCTTCTCACTGTTTGACTCAGGGAATCGTCGCGGGTTGACCCGGGGAACGGCCGGCACGGCGTCGGCTACTGTGCAGGTGTGACACCCGGGAAGTCAGCCGAGACGGCACGGCCGGCGCGGCGCAGGCTCAGCGTCGACCGGCGTCGCGAGGAGCTGATGGCGGCCGCGCTCGAGCTGTTCAGCACCCGTGACGCGGAAGACGTCTCGATCGACGACGTGGCCTCGGCGGCGGGCGCTTCGCGGGCCCTGGTCTACCACTACTTCGGTGGCAAGCAGGAGCTCTACGTGGCCGCGCTGAGGAGCGCGGCGGAGCAGTTGGAGTCCCGGCTTCGCCCCCATGAGGGCGGCAGGCCGCTGGAAGAGCTGGCCTCCGGGCTCAGGCGCTACTTCGACTTCGTCGAGGAGCACGCGGCCGGGTTCGCCGCGTTGCTGCGCGGGGGGCCCGCCAACCGGGCGGGCGAGATCGGCGAGATCGTCGACGGCGTACGCCAGCGTCTCTTCCGCCTCATCCTGAAGCAGATGCGGGTCGATGAGGCCAGCCCGGTGCTGCGCACGACCCTGCGCTCGTGGATCGCCTCCGTGGAGACGGCCGGCCTCGACTGGCTCGAGCACCGTGACATAGAGCGACCGACGCTGGAAAAGATGCTCGTCGATCACATGGTCGCGCTGCTCGGCGTGGCCGCCGCCTACGACGGCGCCGTGGCCACGCTGTTGGAACGACTCAAATAGAGAGATAGAGAGATAGAGAGAAGGATGGCGCCGGGCGGGCGGCGCCAACTCTCCCATGCGACGTTGTGTCGCCACGACGGTGGACCAGGCCGTCGGCCTGGCTCACCCTCAACCCCCCTGAGGATCCGTGACGACCCTCACTTACTCCGAGCGCTGCTGCGGAATCCCCGCGAGCAGTGCCCGGACCTCGGTCTCCCGGTAACGCCGATGACCGCCGAGGGTTCGAATCGACGTCAACTTACCCGCCTTGGCCCACCGCGTAACGGTCTTGGGGTCGACCCTGAACATGGTCGCGACCTCAGCGGGCGTGAGCAGTGGCTCGGCCTCGGGTGTACGAGCTGACATTTGTGCGGCCTCTCCTCCGTGTGGACCGGCTTAGCGATCCTGTGACTGCCTTTGCGCGTGTCACGGATGTCCCCCTATGGCACAGAGCGTGCGGCTTTTCTGAGCCATATGCGGCATCACCCGATGTGACCATACCGCCACGCAGAGCGATTGGCGAGCCCTTCTTTGACCCAACTGCCCGCCCCCGCGGCGATGTCACGCTCGGTGATTCTAGCGACACGGTTCGTGGTATCGCAGTGAAAACGGCAAACTACTCAGTTCGCAGAAGAGAGCAGCCGGGAGACGTGACCTACTCATGCAGGTCAGACGGTCGTATTGAGCCTCAGTTGGCAGATTCCAGCTGTTGCATTGACTTCCACCGGAGGATCACCCTCTGGTACATGGCGTAGGCAAGTTCTTCTTGACCCGTGTCCAGGCCCGTCAGGGCGCCCGCCAGCTCGGCCACCGACTGGTCCGCCTGCAACGCGTCGTCGTCCATGAGGTGGACGAGGCCGCCGTAGTCGAGCTCCACCAGCGAGTGCGGGTGGAACTCCTCCAGCCACCTGGCGACGTCCTCCACGTCGAAGTTGGCCGCCACGTCGCCCAGGTGCCTGCGCAGCACGTTGAGCGCCCTGGCCGCCCGCCTCCTGGCCTGCGCCATGGAGGTGACGTAGATGAGGTTGCGTCCGGTAGCGGTCGTCACGTCCTGTCCCGGGTTGGCGGAGCCGAGCACCAGCCAGCGCTCGTTCCCATCAAACGGCACGAACCACGATGGCGGCACATGCCACGCCGTGGTGCGAATGTGCGTACGCAACGCGGACGAACCGGCCTGCCGCTTGTACCGGTCGAAGTCGTCCGCCACCTGGTCCGCGATCGCCTTGGGCACCAGATGGTCCATCAGCTTCACAGGAGTGGTGCCACGCAGCCTTGAGAACGCCAGCCACGAGCGCAAACGGCTTTGCCAGGGACAGACATAGAGACGGTCCTCAACACGCCGCAGATAGGCGTTGGGGCTCTCCTGGGCGGGAACGGGTTGAGGGGGCATACCGAGAAGGCGCATGACCGACTCGCCGTGCTCCGCATTGAGCGCGTTCGCGCGGCGCGGGCGGTCCCGTGAGTCGGCGTAGTCGGCCCACACCTTGCGCTCGGGTTCGGCGAACGCGGTCAGTGGCTCATAGACGCGGAGGTAGGCGGCATAGGGCAGCACGGAGGCATCGTGTCATGAAGCGAACCTGCGTGCACCGTTGTGGCTTACTACGCTGTGAGGTGATCTCCGTCGCAAAGGTGCGGCGGACCGGACAGGGAGTCACTACCGTGACCGACGTCTTCGGTTCGTCCCAAAAGGACGTCCACGAGCAGGTCGTGTTCTGCGCCGACGAGCAGAGCGGCCTGCGTGCCATCATCGCCATCCACAACACGGCCCTGGGCCCTGGGCTGGGAGGCACCCGCTTCTATCCGTACGAGAGCGAGAGCGCGGCCCTGGCCGACGTGCTCAACCTCGCCAAGGGCATGTCCTACAAGAACGCGCTGGCCGGGCTCGACCTGGGCGGCGGCAAGGCCGTCATCATCGGCGACCCGGCCCACGACAAGAACGAGGCGCTGCTGCGCGCGTACGGGAGGTTCGTGCAGTCGCTCGGCGGGCGCTACATCACGGCCTGCGACGTGGGCACCTACAGCGAGGACATGGACCTCATCGCCCGCGAGTCACGCTTCGTGACCGGCCGCTCGCCGGCCTACGGCGGGGCGGGGGATTCGTCCATCCTGACCGCGTACGGCGTGTTCCAGGGCATGCGGGCCTCGGCCGAGCGCGTGTACGGCACTCCGTCGCTGCACGGCAGGCGCGTCGGCGTCGAAGGGGTCGGCAAGGTGGGCCACCGCCTGGTCGAGCTCCTGCGCGAGGACGGCGCCGAGGTCGTGATCTGCGACGTCGCCCCCAAGGCCGTCGAGCGGGTGCGCCTGCGCCATCCGGAGGTCGACGTGGTGGCCGACGCGGCCGAGCTGAGCGGATCCGACATCGACGTGTTCGCGCCGTGCGCGCTGGGCGGCGCCCTCGACGACGCGACGGTCGCCAGGCTCCGGGCGAAGATCGTCTGCGGCGGGGCCAACAACCAACTCGCCCACCCCGGGGTCGAGAAGCAACTCGCCGAGCGCGGCATCCTCTACGCGCCCGACTATGTCGTCAATTCGGGAGGCGTGATCCAGGTCGCGGACGAGATCGAGGGCTTCGACATGGAACGAGCCAGATCGAAGGCCACCCAGATCTACGACACGACCCTGAAGATCTTCCAAATCGCTGCCGATGAGGGCGTTCCGCCCGCTGTCGCAGCGGATAGGCTAGCCGAGCGCAGAATGTCGGAAGTCGGGCGTATTAGGGGCATTTGGCTGGGCCGCTGACGGCCCACGCCCATACGACGTACCGAGCTGGGCACAAAACAGGTACGGTAATAGGCGAACGATAGGCTGACGCCCAAAGAGACGCGGCGTCAGTGTGTGGTGCGTTAGCGACGAGGGGGTCGGGGACGACCCCACACGAGGGGGTCGAGCCAATGGGGCGCGGCCGAGCAAAGGCCAAGCAGGTCAAGGTTGCTCGCCAGCTGAAGTACAACAGCGGTGGCACGGATCTTGACCGTCTTCGCGATGAACTCGGGGTCGGAGACTCCAGCAGCAATGACGACGCCGACGACCTCAACGATGAGCTGGCGGATCGCTATGCCGATTACGCCGATGACTATGGCGCCGGAGACGACGAAGACGACCGTCCTCCCGGCCGTCGATAGCCGTTCCTGGTTGACGTGACGAGGACCGGCGCCCGCGCCGGATTCTCGTTCACGCTCGTCGGGCCCCACGGGTAACCGTGGGGCTTTCGTCACGTGGTCGTCTTTTCCAGGAAGTCCGCGATGACCGGCGCGATCTCCGGGAGCTTCTCCTCCAGCGCGAAGTGCCCGGTGTCGAAGACGTGCACCTCCGCCTCGGGCACGTCCCGCCGGTACGCGTGGGCGCCCGGCTCCAGGAAGATCGCGTCTCCCCGCCCCCAGAGCACCAGCGTGGGCGGGCGGTGCAGGCGTAGCCATGCCTGCCAGGCCGGGTAGCGCGCGAGGTTCCCGGCGTAGTCGCGGGCGAGGGCCAGCTGCGCTTCCTTGCGTCCCGGCAGGTCCAGGAAGTGCTGGTCGAGCGTCCATCCGTCGGGCGCCACGAGCGCCGGGTCCGCCGTGCCGTCCTCGTACTGGCCGCGGGTGAACGGCAGCGTGAACAGCTCCCCGGACGGCGCCTTGACGGCCTGGCGCGCCACCTCGGACAGCCCTTCGTCGTACGCGTTGGCGTTCTGCACGATGAGCCCCGCGATCCACTCGGGATGCCGCTCGGCCACCCGGAACCCGACGGGCCCGCCGAAGTCGAACGCGTACAGCACGAACCGCCCGAGCCCGATCGCCCGCACGAACCCCTCGACGACGTCGGCCAGCCGGTCGAAGGAGTACGCGAAACCGTCGGGGACCCGCGTGTGCCCGAATCCGGGATAGTCGGGTGCGATCACCCGATAGCGGCTGCCCAGGGCGTCCATGAGCCGCCGGTACTGGTGCGACGCGGACGGGAACCCGTGCAGCAACAGCAGCGGGACCCCGCCTTCCGGCCCCGCCTCCCGGTAGAAGACCTCGACCCCCTCGACGTCCACGAACCCGTGCCTGATGTCTGGAATCCACATCTCACATGCCTCTTTCTCGCGAAGACGCATTAGTTATAGACCGACAGGAGCTAATGGGTCAACTCGTGGATGTAGCATTAGCGGCATGGAGTTGCTGACGGGTGAGCCCCTGGCCCTGGACCTGGTCAACACACGGTCCCGCGACCACGACGCCCTGGACCGGGCCGCCGACTTCGGCGACTGGCTGGCCAGGCAGTCGGACCGCCTCACTCTGCCCGGCGGGCCCTTCCCGGCCGCCGACCTGGCCGCCGTCCGCCGGCTGCGCGGTCATGTGGAAGCGGCCCTGGACGCCGCCCGCCAGGCCGTCCCCGCGCCGCCCGACTCGATCGCGGCGATCAACGAGGCCCTGCGGCTCTCCCCGCCGTACCCTCGGCTGGAGGCCCGGGGAGTCGTCTTCACGAGCGTCGCGCGGCGGGACGGGACGGACGTGAGCCGCCTGCTCACGCAGCTCGCCGAGGCGGCCGTGGAGCTGCTGACGGACCCCGACGTGGGCAAGGTCCGCTCCTGCGAGGCACCCGACTGCCGGATGCTCTTCCTCCCGGCCCACCCCCGCCGCCGCTGGTGCTCACCGACGCTCTGCGGCAACCGGATCCGCGTCGCCCGCTACTACCAGCGGCACAAGCCGGATCACTCCCAGACGTAGAGCGCGGCGCCCAGGAGGACGACGGTGAGCGCGCAGGCCCAGCCGCGCACGGTGTTGAAGCGGGTCCAGCGGGGCAGGTAGTCGGCCCAGTCGACCTCGCCCGCGTCGATCGCGTTGTTCAGCGGGACGTTGACCGCTCCCGTCACCATGATCGAGCCGGCGAAGGCGACGACGGCGCCCGCGACGGCCAGGATGCCCGGCAGGCTGCCGGGCCCGGCCACGAACAGCAGGATCCCGGCGACCAGCGCGAGGATCGGCGCCAGCGTGAACGTGGACAGGAACGCCAGATTGAGGATCTTCTGGTTGATGCTCCGCATGACGGCTGCCGCCTGCTCCTTGTCGACGGCGTCGAGGCCCGGCATCACCGACGTCGAGAACGCGAAGTAGACCCCTGCCATGAGGCCGTTGAGCACGAGCGCGAGGATCACCGCGACGGCCGCGAGTACGTCCATGCGGCAATGATCCCGCGCGGGCGGGATCATTGCCACGGGGTTGTCGCCCGCGGTTGCTAGCCTGCCGGGCATGCTGGAGATCGGTGACGTCGTGGCCGTGCCCCTGCCGCTCGGCGGTTTCGGCGCGTGCCAGGTGACGGCGGCGGGCCGCGAGCTGACGGTGTGCGTGTTCGACTGGCACTCCGACACGGCGCCCGCGCTCGACGACCTGCTCGGGGCCCGCCCGCTGATCATCGACCACCACAGCTGGGAGGGTGTGCCCCAGATCCTTTCCGTCGACGCGGCCGCCCCGCTGCCCGCCGGTTTCGTCCGGCTCGGGTCGCTGCCGGTGAGCGCCGGCATTCCGCGCTCGACCAGCGCGTACGGCGGATGGCCCGCCCTGGGCGTGCAGGTCGTCCTGCAGCGGCACTGGGACCTGCGGGTGCCCGACGAGGTCAAGGCCGCCTACAAGAGCGCCGCTCCCGGGCAGATCGAGGCCGACTTCGGCGGCCGGCGGATCCGCAGGCCGGCCATGGTGTCCGGGCTCGACCTGCGGGAGCTCCACGGCGAGGTGCGCTGGGCCGGGCTGGACGCGCTGCCCCGGGTGACCTCGCTGACCTGGGCCGGGCCCGACCGCGGTCTCGCCGCCGCCCTCTCGTCCCGGCCGATCATCACCAGCCTGCACTGGGCCGATCCGCCCGGCGAGGTCGATCTGGGCGGGACGCATCTCAACGATCTGACGTTCGCCGGAGCCTCGCCGCGCCGGCTCGTCCTGCCGCCCACCCTGACCCGCCTGCGCCTGGACGCGGCGCCGCCCGAGCTCGTCACTGCGGCCGCCGGCGGGCGGTGGATCCGCGTGACGACCCGCTCCGGCGTCCCCTCCGGGCTGAGCGGCGTGCGCGAGGTGGCGATGGAGGTGGCGGGCGACCTGCGGCTCGCGGCGCTGGACGGGCTCGCCGAGCTGGAGTCGCTGCGGATCCAGTGGCTCCGCTCGTACGGCGGGCTCGTCGGCGCGACCGCGTTCCCCAAGCTGCACACGCTGGAGCTGATCGACGCGTACGGGGTGGACGCGTCGATGCTGCCCCCGCCCGGCGGCGCCCTGCGGCACGTCAGCGTCGCCTCGCTCAGGAGCAGCCAGAGCGGGCCGATCAAGCAGCGCTACCGGGGATCGGAGGTGCAGGTCCGGTTGCGCGGCGCCAAGTCGGACAAATGGCTGGCCGCCAACATCGACAATCCGCTGCGCAACTGGGTCGACGACGACCGGCGGGCGGGAGCGGCGGCGTGCCGGGCCTACACGACGGCCTCCGAGGCCATCGGGCGGCTGAGCGCCGACGATCCGGGCGGGGTGGCCGACGCCAGGCAGACGCTGCGCGAGTTCGTGGAGAGGCTCAACGACCTCGACGGACGGCACGGGATGATCGACACGTTGCGGCGGGAGGAGGCGGGCGACGCCTTCATGGCGCTGGCGGCGCGGGCGGGCGTGCCCTCGGGCGAGGCCGGCTCATGGTTCGACGAGTGGCGTGATTTCTGAGGCCAGCGTCTGGCCCGCCTCGACCGCCTCGCGCAGGCTCCTGGCCAGCGTGTCCGCCTGCTCGGTCAGGTCGCGCAGGCCCTCGGCGTCGCCGGTCTGCGCCAGCAGGTCCCGATATCTGTCGTTGCTGCGCTGCAGCTCCTGGGCGCGCAGGGCCGAGTCGGCCGCCTTGACGCGGCCGGCGTACACCTCCAGCTCCCACACCCGCTCGGTGACCGCCGCCACGGAGCGGCGCAGGGCCTCCTGCTGGGGTTCGAGCACGGCGGCCAGCTCGGGCGTCATCAGCTCCACCCGCGCCTCGGCCTGCTCGGCCCGCAGCTCCGTCTGCGTACGCAGGAGGCGGGCGACGTGCCACAGCCGCTCGGGGAGCACGACGTCGTTGGCGACGGTGTCGAGGAGCCCCAGGCGGTTCACCCGGGAGTCGGTCACCTCCAGGATCGCCTGCCTGGCCCGGGCCAGCAGGGTGAGCGCCTCGGAGTCCAGCTCGGCGGGGTGGACGTGACGCTCGCCGCCCCTCCGCTCCGGCTCGGGCCGGGCGACGCCGATGTAGAGCACCATGACGAGGAAGACCATCAGCCCCGCCATCCCCGCCGACTCGTGGTCGGTCCTGAGGGCCGCGGCGCCGAACAACGCGCCGCTCAGCCCCGTGACCCCCGCGGCGACGGCGAGCAGGCGCCTCGTCCACGGCGGCGGCGCGGGCTCCCGGCGGCCGAGCAACAGCGTCCGGACACCGCGGATCCGCCGCCGTTCCCGCCGGGAGGCGGCGGGATCCACGATCGGTTCGTCCATACGCGACGCCTCCCCCACTAGGCTGCTCCTCGAGCACACCGCGTGCGGCCCCGCCGGATCCACCAGCCCCGTGTGCGGATGTGGTGCAGATGTCGTGCAGCTACGCTTTCACCCGTGTCACGACTTCCTGAGCTGTATGTCGCCGTGGACGTGGAGGCCGACGGGCCGATCCCGGGCCCGTACAGCATGATCTCCCTGGGGATGGCCGTGGCCGGGCGGCCCGGCCTGACCTTCTACACGGAGCTGCGGCCGATCTCCGACGACTTCGTGCCCGAGGCGCTGGCCGTCTCGGGTCTTGACCGCGACCGGCTGCTGCGCGAGGCCCCCGCGCCCGAGGTGGCCATGGCGGCGGCCGCCCGCTGGGTCGACGGCCTGCGGAAGGTCGGCCGCCCGGTGTTCCTGGCCGCGCCCGCGGTGTGGGACGGGATGTTCGTGCACTGGTATTTCGTACGGTTCACCGGCAAGAGCCCGTTCGGGGTGACCGGCTCGGGTATCGACCTGCGCAGCTACTGGATGGGGCAGACCGGCTGCCAGTGGTCGGAGACGGGCAAGAGGACCATGAAGCGGCGGCTGGGCCTCGAAGGGCTGCCGCACACGCATCACGCCGAGGAGGACGCGGCGGAGCTGGCGCGGATGTTCGAGGCGGTCATTCTCACGAGATCTTCAGAATCCGCACAGGAAGCTCTGAGGGATCCCGGAGAGCGTTGAGGGGACCGGAGATTCCCCCCTCTCTCGTATCGGACGGTGGTCCCGCATGGCCTCGACCTCGACCTCGGTGAAGCCCGCTGCCCGCTCGACGGGCCGCGCGGTGGTGCGTCTCGGCCTTCTGGGGCTGGTCGCGATCGGCATCATGGGCGCCGCCCTCGAACTCGCCTTCGAACGCCACTGGCAGAGCCCGGTGCAGCTGATCCCGTGGGTGGCACTGGCGCTGCTGGGGTTCGCGCTCGTGCTGCTCGCGCTGCGCGACACTCCCCGGGCGGTCACCGTCGTACGGGTGGTCGCGCTGGCCGTGCTGCTCGCGTCCGCGTACGGCGTCTTCATGCACGTGAGCGTCAACCACGGCGCGGGCGCGGCCGATCCCACGTGGGACACCCTCTCCCCGCTCACCCAATGGTGGTACGCGCTCACCAAGTCGGTCGGCCAGGCGCCGCCGCTCGCCCCCGGCATGCTCGCCCAGAGCGCGCTGCTGCTCTCGCTGGCCACGCTGACGTCCAAGACCGATCGTCCGTGAACGGCGGCTGAACGTTCCCGGTTCGGAACCTTTCCCCCACCTTTCGCGTCACACCCAGACAAAGCGCGTGTGACTCGTAAGGCTGGTGAGGTTCGAGTGGCGTTAGGTCGTACATTCATAGCGGCGGTCGCGGTGGCGGCCACCGTGTTCAGTGCTGACGGGGCGGCGGCGAAGACGGAGCCCGCGCCCCAGGCGGAGCCCCGGCCGCCCGTTCCGGCGGTGGCCGTGTCCACGCCCGCCGCCGCCGCCGTCGCGGCGGAGCCCGAGTGCGTCCGGATCAAGGGCGCGGAGGCCTGCGTGGGGCCGGACGGGAGCGACCGTCCGGGCATCACGATCGAGGACACGGCGAACGACGAGCTCCACGCCACCGTGGAGTACTACCTCAACGGCTACCTGGGCACCAAGTACGTCATCCACAACCTGGGGCGTAAGGGCGAGGTCCGGGGTAACCGAGAGATCGGGAAGATCGTGACGTTCCGGGCGGCGGTTTACGAGGGCAACCACCGGGTGCGGTTCGGGCGATGGAAGACCGTCCGCAATATCACGAAATATCCGATCAAGCGGGAGACGCGGGTCACGACGGCCGCCGCGCGGTCCCGGTCCAAGGTGTGCACCTCCACGAAGGGCGCCTCCACCCTGTGCTTCAACGAGCGGAACACGGTCGTGTTCGCCTGTGACACGAGCGCCGACCAGTACCAGGCCCGCGCCGAGTACTTCATCGCCGGCGACCCGACCGCTCGTTTCGAGATCCACCAGCTGGCCGGGGTGAACACCTGCGGCAAGGCCGAGCACGGGGACCTCGCCGTCAGCATGTACCGCGCCTCGCTCTTCGACCACAACAAGCGGGTTGCCACCAGGCTGTACAAGTACAACTAGGCGAAGGGCCTGATGATCTCCCGTACGGCCTCGGCGGACTCCCTCGGGTTGTCGTCGTGGGCGAGGCTGCTCAGCAGCTCGCGCAGGTGGAACACCCGCATGCGGTCCCGCCAGCCGTCGGCCAGGTGCGCCGCGTCCGCGTACACCTCGAAGAAGCGGTCCGAGGCGGGCGGGCGCGGCGAGCACCAGAGCATGCTGAGGTCGGCCTCGGCCCAGCTGTAGGAGACGGCCGGGTCGATCAGCGCCGGGCCGCCCGCGCGGCCGGACAGGATGTTCTCGCGCCACAGGTCGCCGTGCGTCAGCACCGGCGGCCGTGGCGGGAGCAGGTCGGGCAGGGCGGCGCACAGGCGTTCGAGCGCCCGCCGCTCCTCGCCGCCGAACGCGGCCTCCACCAGCGGCTCCGGCAGCCAGCGCAGGATCCTGCGCTCGGCGAAGAACGCGTGGCCGTCGGCGTCCCAGGTGTTGTCCTGGCGCAGCCGCCCCAGCCAGCCGTCCCGGTGCCAGCCGAACCTGTCGGCCGCGGTCGTGGTGTGGAGGGTGGCGAGGGTGCGGGCCAGGTCCTCCCAGAAGCGCTCGTCGCCGTCGCGGCGCGGTGGCAGGGGTTCGAGCACGAGCAGGCCGGGGGTGGCCGCCAGCACCTCGGGCGTGGTGACGCCGCCCAGCTCGCGCAGCGCCCGCAGCCCCTCGGCCTCCACCTCGAACAGGCCGGGCACGGGGGCGCGCAGGGTCTTCGCGAACACGCGCGAGCCGTCGCGCAGGGTCGCCAGGCCGGCCAGCGCCACCACTCCCCCGCCGGCCGCCTCCGCGGACACGGCGTCGAACCCGGCCTCCCGCAGCCGTACGAGCAAGAGATCCACGATCGGCCCCCATGAAAGTTTCAACGGTGTTTGACGGGCGAGGCGGCGCACCTCATGATCATGATGCCTCCTGGTCAGGAGGAGGCGTCGAGTGAATTCCGCTATCCATGGCGAGGAACGCCGATGCCCACACTGCTGTTACGAGCCGCGTCCGCCCTCCTGCTGACGCTGACCGCCCTCAACGCCCCCGCGGCCCACGCCGACGACGTCACCCCGGTAGCGGTGACCGTCAACGCGCGTGCCGCTCTCGCCACCGTCCCCGGAACCGGCATCGGCTCCAACCATGCGATCTGGGACACCAATCTCGGGACCGACGACACCGCCGACCGGCTCAAGGACGCCGGCGTGAAGATGCTGCGCTATCCCGGCGGGTCGTACTCCGACATCTACCACTGGGCCACCCACACCGCCCCCGGCGGCTACGTGGCGCCCGACACCGACTTCGACACGTTCATGCGCGGCGTCCGCCGTACCGGGGCGCAGGCCATGGTGACCGCCAACTACGGCACCGGCACCGCCGAGGAGGCCGCGGCCTGGGTCCGCCAGGCCAACGTCACCAAGGGCTACGGCATCAAGTACTGGGAGATCGGCAACGAGAACTACGGCAACGGCCACTACGGCTCCGCCTGGGAGGCCGACGACCATGCCGACAAGAGCCCGGCCGAATACGCCCGCAACGTCGTGGCCTACGCGGACGCGATGAAGGCGGTCGACCCCACCATCAAGATCGGCGCGGTGCTGACCACGGCCGCCAACTGGCCCGACGCCATCACCGCCGACGGCGACAGCGGCACCTGGAACAAGGTCGTCCTCGCGAACGCCGGATCGAAGATCGACTTCGTGATCCTGCACTGGTACCCCGGCGCCCTCGACAGGGCCGGCCACGTGACCGACATGATCCAGCTCACCCGCCAGCAGATCGCCAAGTACGTGGGGCCCGGCTCGGAGCGGATCGGCATCGCGATGACCGAGTTCAACACCGGGTCCAGCAGCAACGGCACCAACACCCAGCCCGGCGCGCTGGCCGCCGCCGACGCGTACGCGACGCTGCTGGCGAACGGGGTGTTCACGGTCGACTGGTGGAACGTCCACAACGGGATCGGCACCGTCACCCAGGTCGAGGGGCACACCGACTACGGCGACTTCGGCCTGCTGTCGAGCGGCACCTGCACCTCCGACAACAGCGTCTGCGAGCCGGCGCTCAACACGCCCTTCGCCCCCTATTACGCGCTCCAGATGGTGAGCAAGTTCGCCCGGCCGGGCGACCAGTTCGTCCGCGCCGCGACCGACCAGGCCAAGGTCGTCGCGCACGCCGCCCGCCGGCCCAACGGGGACCTGGCGGTCATGCTGATCAACACCTCGAACGACACGTCGTACCCCGTCGCGATCGACTACTCCGGCTACACCCCGGCGGCCGGCGCGCCGACCGTGCTGACCCACACCAACGGCGCCACCGGCATCACCACCTCGACCGGCGGGACCGCGGCCGGCCAGACGCTGCCGCCGCTCTCCCTGACCACCCTCGTCCTGCACCCCGCATCCCCGCAGACCGGCCTCCCCGGCGCCCCCGGCCAGCCGGCGGCCACGCAGGTGACGGACACGACCGCCACGATCTCCTGGCCCGGCGCCGCCCCCGGCTCGCGCCCCATCGCCAAGTACGAGCTCTACCGCCAGCACGGAGCCGTCAGCGAGCAGCTCGGCGAGACCTCCGGCACCTCGTTCACCGTGAACAACCTCAAGCCGGGCACCCGCTACACGATCAACGTGATCGCCCGTGACAGCGGCGGCGGCCTGTCGTGGGCCTCCCCGCCGCTGACGTTCACGACCGGCACGCCCGCCACCAGCTCCTGCTCGGTACGGCTGACCGTCACGACCGACTGGGCCAGCGGCTACGTCGGCGCCATCGACATCACCAACAACGGCGCCCCGGTCAGCGGCTGGACCCTGAACTTCGGCTGGCCCAGGTCGTGGCAGAGCCTGGGCAGCGGCTGGGGCGGCGTCTGGACGCAGACCGGGTCGGACGTGAAGGTCGTCAACGAGGCGGGCAACGGCGCGCTCGCCACGGGGGCCACCGCCACGGTCGGCTTCGTCGGCAACTACTCCGGCCCGAACGTCCTGCCCGCCGTCTTCACCCTCAACGGGTCCGTCTGCACGACCCGGTGACAGCGCGATCCGGGGCCGCTTATGCGGCCCCGGATCTCAGGAGGTCGCGGGGCGCCAGGTGGAGAGGATGAACACCACCAGGAGGGTGGTCATGAGGGCATCGCCGACATGCAGGACGTACAGCCCCACCGGGTACGACTCGTGCAGGACGGAACCGGCGATCATCATGGCCTGGAACCCGAGCCACACCAGGAGCCCGAACCCCACGGCCTCGCGCCGCGTGCGGATCTGGAACCGGCTCAACAGCACGGCCATGACCAGCACCTCGATGAGGTTCCTCCCGAGCTGCCCCGCGAGCTCCCAGGGCTGCGGCGCGGCGGTGGCCACGCCGCGCAGCGACGCCCACACCCCGCCGAAAACCATGTAGTAGACGGAGCTCGCAACAAGCGTCGCCACCGCCGCGGCCCCTACGGCCCAGTAGTTGATTCTGTTCATGCCGGTCATTGTGGGCAGCCGCGCAGGAGGCGGACAAAGGCTATCTCCGCATGCCAGCGATGAGTCTGGCTCATCGATGGGGTGAGCGGTCCGCCGTTGTTCCGGCGCGGGCATCGGCGAACGATGAAGGGCATGAGACTCTCAGATCCCCCTTGCCGCCCCGGTCGTCTCTGGTTGACCAACGCCCGCCTGTTCGACGGGACCGGCGGCCCCGTCCGGCCGGCCGCCGGGATCCTCGTCGAGGACGGCGTGGTCAGGCTCGTCGGGCGGGCCGGCGACGGTGTGCCCGACGGGGCGGAGGTCGTCGACGTGGCGGGCCGTACCGTCCTGCCCGGCTTGATCGACGCCCACGCGCACGTGTTCGCGACGCCGCCCGCGCCCGCCGAGGGGGCCGAGCCGCTGTGGCCGGACGTGACCGCGCACTTCCTGGCCGCGCGGTTGCGGGAGACGTTGCGGATGGGGTTCACGACGCTGCGCGACGTCGGCTCGTACGGCGACGCGGTCGTCACGGCGAGGCAGGCGATGCGGTACGGGGCCTTCCGCGGGCCGCGGCTGCTGACCTGCGGCCGGATCGTGTCGGCCACCGCGCCCGGCGGCCGGTTCTTCGACGGGATGTACCGGGAGGCGGACGGGCCGGACGAGGTGCGCAAGGCCGTGCGCGAGCAGGTGCGGCGGGGCGCCGACTTCATCAAGATCATGTCCACCGGGGCGCGCTCGGTCGAGCTGGAGGACCCTCGGCCCGCCCAGGTGACCGAGGAGGAGATGGCCGCGCTGGTGGACGAGGCGCACCGGCTCGGGTACCGGGTGGCGGCGCACGCGGAGGGCCTGCCCGGCACGGAGTTGTCGATCAGGCACGGCGTGGACACCGTCGAGCACGGCATGTACCTCCACCGGCGGCCTGACCTGCTGGACATGATGGCCGCGGCCGGGCAGATCCTCGTGCCGACGCTGTCGTGCTACTACGGCGTCGCGGGCCTCTCCGAGGGTCTCTCTGAGGGCGGCGCTCATGCGGCGTGGACGCCGCCGTTGGTGGAGCTCGCCGAGCACAACCTGGTCGAAGCTGCCCGTACGCTCGCCGCGGCCCGCGCGGCCGGGGTGCCGATCGCGCTCGGCCACGACTGGCAGCCGTTCTCCGACGCCGCCGTCGAGGTCGTACGCATGGTCCGGCACGGCATGAGCCCCGCCGAGACGCTGGTCGCGGCGACCGCCACGGCGGCCCGCGCCCTCGGGCTGGACGAGCGCCTGGGCACCGTCGAACCCGGCAAGCTCGCCGACCTGGTCGTGGTGGACGGCGACCCGCTGGCCGAGCCGGCGGTACTGCGTGACCGTACGCGGATCTGGCTGGTGTTTCAGCTCGGCGAGCCCGTGGCCGGCCAGGCGCTGGAGGCCCCGCCGAGCCGTCCGGCCACCTCGGCGAACGCGCGAACCGCCGCCGTCTCCCGCTCGGCCGCCCACACCAGCGCGCTCTCCAACGGCGGCAGCCCGCGCAGCGGGATCACCGACACCCCGGGATGGGTGTAGTAGTCGGACAGCGAGGCCACCGTCGGATGGACGATCTCGCCTCGGGCCACCAGCGACAGCACCTCGATCATCCGGCCCTCCCGGTGGCGGCGGCCGATCGGGCGCCCCGCCGGGGTCAGCGGCGGGTAGAGCGCCTCCAGCGTCTCGGCCGGGACCATTCCCTCGGCGTCGATCACGTGGTGGTCGCCGAGGTCCTCGGCGGTGGCGTGGCCGCGTTCGGCCAGCGGATGTCCGGCCCGCACCACCAGCGCGCGGTCGTCGCGCATGAGGACGGGGCCGACGACCAGGTCCGGGCGGCGGATCGGCAGCCAGTGGGCGACGACGTCCAGCTCGGCGCGGCGCAGCCGGCCCAGCGCCTCGCCGGGGAACGCCTCGTACACCACGACCTCGCAGCCCGGATGGGCCGTGGTGAACGCCCGTACGATCTCCGAGAACGCCGGGCCGCCCGCGGCGAAGTTGAGCAGGCTGACCCGCAGCACGCCGGTGATCCCCGACGCGATCTCCCGGGCCTCGGCCAGGGCCAGGTGGATCTGCTCGAACCCCGGCCGCAGCCGGTCGCGCAGCCGCTCGCCCAGCGGGGTCAGCCGCACGCGGCGGGAGGAGCGCTCGAACAGCCGGCCGCCCACGCGCGTCTCCATGGCGCGGATGGTCTGGCTCACGCGCGACTGGGACAGGTACATCCGCTCGGCGGCCCGGCCGAAATGCAGCTCCTCGGCCAGCGTCAGAAAGATCTCGATCTCCCGGAGCTCCACCGGCTCCCTCCGTCCTCCCGGGGAGGACCAGACTAGGGAGTGACCGGCATCTTCGCCTAGCGCGCCTGTTGAGAGAGCGCGTTCTCATCAATTCCGGCATTTATAAAGGGCTCCTCCCTGGACGGGAGAAGCCCTTTACCCTAGGAGCGGGTCCACTTCTGGTTGGCGCTGCCCGCGCAGTCCCAGATCTGCAGCCGGGTGCCGTTGGCCGAGCTGGCGCCGGTCGCGTCTAGGCACCTGCCGGACTGGGGGTTGACGATCCGGCCGGTGCCGGAGTCGTAGGTCCAGCGCTGGGCGCCGGTGCCGTTGCAGTCGTACAGCTGCACCTTCGCGCCGTTGGCCGTGGCGCCGTCGGTGATGTCCATGCACTTGCCGAGCGCGCGTACCGAGCCGTCTGCGTTCCACGTCCAGCTCTGGGCGGCCGTGTTGTTGCAGTCGTACAGCTGGACGGCGGTGCCGTTGGCGGTGGCGGCGCCGGCCACGTCGACGCACTTGCCGCCGATACCGGTGATCCGGCCGCCGGAGCCGCTGGTGGGCGGGGCGTAGACGCGGACGTAGTCGACGGACATCGTCTGCGGGAAGGTCGTGGTGCCGTCGGGGTAGCCGGGCCAGTAGCCGCCGACCGCCACGTTCATGATCATGAAGAACGGGTGGTCGAAGACCCATCGGTTGCCGCCGAGGTCGGCCGGCGTCCGGCGCTGGTATTCGACGCCGTCGACGTACCAGATGATCAGGTTCGGGGACCAGTCGACGGCGAAGGTGTGGAACGCGTCGGCGAAGACGCCGCCGATCGAGTACGGGGCGCCGATGCCTCCGGAGCCGGAGTAACCGGGGCCGTGGATGGTGCCGTGGACGGTGCTGGGCTCGCGGCCGATGTTCTCCATGATGTCGATCTCGCCGCTACCGGGCCAGCCGACCGGCCCGATGTTGTCGCCGAGCATCCAGAAGGCCGGCCAGATGCCCTGGCCGCGGGGCAGTTTCATGCGCGCCTCGAACCGCCCGTACGCCCTGGTGAAGGTGGCGGCGGTGAGCAGGCGGGCGGAGGTGTACTGGCAGGTGCCGTAGTGGCACTGGTAGTTGGCCGGGTTCTCGCGGCGGGCGGTGATCACGAGGTTGCCGGCGCCGTCCATGGCGGCGTTGCGGGTGCTGTCGGTGTAGTACTGCTGCTCGTTGTTGCCCCAGCCGCTGCCGCCGATGTCGAAGCGCCACTTCGACTGGTCGACGGCACTGCCCGCGGCTCCGTTGAACTCGTCGGACCAGACCAGCGGCCCGGGGGCGGGGGCGGCGCCGGCGGTGCCCACCAGAGGGGCGAGCAGCGCGACGAGAACGGCGCCGACGGTGAATAACACTCTGAAATGGGGGGTGCGGACCATACTGATTACCTCATCCGATCCACGGCTGTCGCTTTACGGAAACAATCCGGCAACATCACGCCCATTGTCAAGAGAGCGCTCTCTCACGAACGGACTTTTGTCAGCCGTTCTCGAGGGTGAGCAGGCCGCGGCGGAAGGCGACGGCCACGGCGGCGGCACGGTCGTTGACGCCGAGCTTCGTGTAGATGTGCAGCACGTGGCTCTTCACCGTGGCCTCGCTGATGAACAGGCGCGTGGCCACCTCGCGGTTGGTGGCGCCGTCGGCGATGAGCTGGAGGACCTCCAGCTCCCGGGCGCTCAGCGGGTCGGCGGGCGCGCGGACCTGGCCGAGGAGCCTGGTGGCGACCGACGGGGAGAGCACGGCCTCGCCCCGCGCCGCCGTACGGACCGCGCGGACGAGCTCGTCGCGGCCGGTGTCCTTGAGGAGGTAGCCGGTGGCTCCGGCCTCGATGGCGGGCAGGACGTCCCGGTCGGTGTCGTAGGTGGTGAGCACGAGGACGCGGGCCGCGATGCCCAGCCTGGCGAGCTCCTTGATGGCCGAGACGCCGTCCATCCTGGGCATGCGGAGGTCCATGAGGATCACGTCGGGGTCCAGCGCCCGCGCGAGCTCGACGGCCTGCGCGCCGTCCCCGGCCTCGCCGAGCACCTCGAAGTCGGGGTCGCCGGCGAACATGCCGCGGATGCCGTCACGGACGATGGGATGATCGTCGGCGATCAGCAGCCGGATCGGGGCCTCAGCCACGGGCCACCGCCGGGACGCTCGCAGAAATCGGAGCCTCAGCCACGCAGGAATCGGGGATCTCAGGCACGCGCCACCGCCGGGACGCTCGCGGAGATCGCGGTGCCGAAGCCGGGCTCGGACTCGATCTCCAGCGTGCCCGCCACCCGACTCACCCGCTTCCGCATCGAGGTCAGGCCGAAGCCGCCGCCGCCGCTGACCCGCTCGGGGTCGAACCCGGCGCCGTCGTCACGCACGTCCAGGGTGACCACATCCTCCATGTACGACAGGGTCAGCCCGACCCGCGACGCGCCCGCGTGCTTGGCCGCGTTGGCGAGGGCCTCCTGCGCGGTGCGGAGCAGCGTCTCCTCGACCTCCGGATGCATGGGACGGACCGTACCAGTGATGGTCAGATCCGCACGTACCCCATTGAGCTCCCCCCACTGAGCGACGACCTCCGCCAGCGCGTCGGGCAGCGGCGCCGCCTCCAGCTGCCCCGGTCCCACCGCGTGCACGGAGCGGCGGGCCTCGGCCAGGCTCTCCCGCGCCAGCCGGATCGCGTTGTCCACGTGTCGCCGCCACTCCTCGGTCCGGTGCGCCGCCTGGAGCTGGGTGATGATGCCGGTGAGGCCCTGGGCGAGCGTGTCGTGGATCTCCGCCGCCATGCGCTGCCGTTCGTCGAAAACGCCTGCCTCGCGGGCCTGGACCAGCAACTGGGCGTGCAGTCCGGCGTTCTCCTTCATGGTCGCTTCGAGCTGCGCCACCATCCGCTTGCGCTCGGCGCTCCGCTCGGCGGTGATCTCGCCGACGAAGCTGAACAGGCCGACCAGGGCCACGATGGCGGTGGTGAAGAACAGGAAGGCGAGGATCCCGGTCGGGGTGGGGTCGGGCAGGCCGCCGTTGTAGGTCGCGACGCTGATCGCCGCCGTGGCGGTCACCCCGGCGAACCGCCATTTCCCTTTCAGGTACTGCCACGAGTGGAGATATCCGGCGAAACCAAAGAAGCTCGCGAACCACAGCCCCTGCGTACAGAGCGCTCCGATCAGCACCACCAGCCCGGCCACGTACGCCACGCCGCGGGGCACCAGCCAGATCCAGACGGCCGCGAGCGCGGCCAGGGCGAGCATGACCCACGGCCTGCCGCCCGTCTCGCCGGTCAGCAGGGAGAGCACTGTGGAGGTCCCGAGCAGGACGTACGGTGCGGCCGCCATCTGGCGCTCCAGCAGCCGCTCCCATCGGTCGAGCCGCCCGGTCATACCTCACTACTCCCAGCGGAAGAACTTGGCCGCGGCCATGCTGATGACCACAGCGTACGCGGCCATCACGGCGAGCAGCAGCGGGCTGGGAGCGCCGCCTTCCCAGACGTCCCGCAGGCTCTGCCGGAACGCGCCCAGAGGGGTGAACTCCCCGATGCGGGCCACGAATACGGGCATCTGCTCCGCGGGCTGCATGAGTCCGGCGAGGTAGGCCATCGGGAAGTACAGCAGGACCCCGATCCCGTTGGCGCTCCGGCCGTTCTTGGCCAGGGCCGCGATGAGCAGGCCGATGGCGAACATGGCCGCCGTACCGAGCAGGAAGACCAGCACGCCGGGCAGCACCTGGGTGGGCAGGTGGGCTTTCAGCACGGTGCCGGCGACCGTCACCAGCAGGGCGCATGCGGTCAGCGCGAGGACGAGCTGCAGGAGCAACTGGACCACCAGCATGTTCACCGGGCGTACCGGTGTGATGGAGAGCCTGCGCAGGATGCCGCGCTCGCGGTAGGTGGCCATGGTGGTGGGCAGCATGTACAGGCCCACAAGCCCCACGGCGATCGCCAGCGCCATCGGCAGGAGCACGGTGTCGCCCGGGCCGATCGAGCTTCCGAAGACGACCATGATGAACAGCGGGATGAGCAGCGAGAACATCGCTCCGGGTTCGCGGGTCAGCAACTTCAGTTCGACTATGGCGAGCTTGGTCATGATCTTCCTCCGTCAGTGGATGAGACGTTCGGTCGTCGGCGGGTCCATCAGCCAGGACCTTCGTCGGCCTGGACGCCGGCGGTGAGAGGCGGACCTCCGGGAGACGGACGTCAGGGCCCGTCGAACGAACGGCCGGTCAGCGCGACGAACGCATCGTCAAGGGTGCGCTTGTCGATGCGCAGATCGCTGACCAGGACGTGGTGACGGGCGAGCTGCGCGGTGACCGCCGTGGCGAAGTCACCCCTGCCCGTGACGACCACCCGATCCCCCGTCCTGTTCACGCCGGTCACCCCGGGCAGCCCACCCAGCTCGACCATGTCCCCCGCCATCAGCGTGAACCGCATCTGGTGCTCGGCGTCGATCCCGTCGACCAGCCCGGCCGGGGTGTCGAGCGCGACCACCCGCCCGCGGTCGAAGACGGCCACGCGGTCGCAGAGCTCCTCCACCTCGTCCATGAAGTGGCTGACCAGCACCACCGTCACGCCACTCGCCCGGACCCGCTTGATCAGCTCCCAGGTGGTACGGCGAGCCTGCGGGTCGAGCCCCGTGGTCAGCTCGTCGAGGAACGCCACCCGCGGATTGCCCACCAGAGCCAGCGCGATGAACAACCGCTGCTTCTGCCCACCCGACAACTTCCCGAACCGGCCGCTGCGCTTGTCCGCCAGCCCCCACTCCTCCAGCAGCTCCCGCCAGTCGCGCGGTTCGGCGTAGAAGGAGGCGTACAGGTCGAGCGCCTCCCACACCTTGATGTTCTCGGGGAGCTGCGTGTCCTGGAGCTGCACCCCGATCTGCTCACGCACCCGGGGCCCGTCCTGGACCGGGTCGAGCCCGAGCACCTTGATCGACCCGCTGTCGGCCCGCCTCAGCCCCTCCACACACTCCACGGTGGTGGTCTTCCCGGTGCCGTTCGGACCGAGGATGCCGAAGATCTCGCCCTCCTCCACGGAGAACGACACCCCATCCAGAACCGTCAGGTCCGCGTACTTCTTGCGGAGGTCTGTGACTTCGATGACTGCCATGGCTCAAGCATCGTTTTCCCGCCCCCGGACCGAATCGATCTGCCGGCCATGCTCTCCGGCGAATGCTGCTGACCCGAAAATCCACCGAACGGTTGATGCGCCTCCCCCATCCTCGGCCGTCACCACGGCACTTGGCGTGACGTGGTACCGCTCGAACCGCCACAGCACCATCGCCGCCTGAGCGAAGGGACATGCATAAGGAAAAAGACTTCGACCGCCGTTTGCGGCTCCAGCGCACGGAAACCAACCCACCGAAAATAGTCCACCTGGCGCTCTCTACCGACAATCACCCGCTTCGGAGAAACGCCCATATTTCGGGACTTTGATACGTTCCGGGGGGATAATATGCCCAAATTTCCTAATATCGCCTGGGTTCTTGCGGTCGGTGCCGCTCTGACTGGTGGGGTCATGCCCGCGGGCGCTCCTGCCATCGCCGCATCCGCCGCCACAAGCCGAGCACCTCAGAATCCGGATCCGCTGGCCACCGTGCCGGCGCCGCGGGGCGACCGGACCGCCGCGGCGATGCGGGAGTACGTCCGTGACCTGGCCCGGAAGGAGCAGTTCACCGGCTCGGTGCTGGTGGTACGGCGTGGGCAGGTGCTGCTGCGTACCGCTGCCGGCGCGGCCGACGAGGAGAGGCACATCCCCAACCGGCCCGACACCGTCTACCGCATCGCCTCGGTCACCAAGCAGTTCACCTCGATGCTCATGCTGAAGCTGCGCGACCGCGGGTTGCTCGGCCTGGACGACCCGATCTGCCCGCATCTCATCCCGGCATACATCGAGACCTGCCCGCAGGCGTGGCGGCCCGTCACGATCCGTCAGATCCTCACGCACACGTCCGGCATCGTCAACATCCAGGATCTGCCGGGCTTCTATGCCGAGCTCTCGCAGCCGACCACGACCCGGGCGCTCATCCAGCGGTTCGTGCACAGGCCGCTGGACTTCAAGCCCGGGACCAACTGGAAGTACAGCAACGGCGGCTACGTCCTGGCCGGGGCGATCATCCAGGCGGTGACGCACCAGCCGTACGGCACCGTACTGCATGAAGAGATCACCGGCCCGCTCCACCTCCGGCACACCGGCTACAGCCGGGGCAATCCGCCCGCCGGGTACGCGAAGGGCTACTTCACGGTCGGATCACCGGCCCCGCCCACCAACGGCTCCCAGGCGTTCTCCGCGACCGGCATCTACTCCACCGTGGACGACATCGCCCGCTGGGACCGGTCGTTCGGCGCGGATCTGGTCGCGCCGCCCGCCACCGTCAAGCAGGCGTTCACGCCACAGTTCCCGTGTCCCCCGAACGGCTGCCTCACCCTGCCGTCGACCGCGTACGCCTTCGGCTGGGCCGTCGACCGGCTCCACGGGCACCGGCTCCGGTACCACCATGGACTTCTTCAGGGCTATGCGGCGATGAACATGTACCTGCCCGATGACGACATCGAGGTAGTCGTGCTCAGCAACGTGCAGGACACCGACACCTACGGCATCGGCCGCCACCTCGCCACGATGGCCCTCGAGTCTGCGGACGCGGAGCGATCCTCGCGATGACGGGGCGCTTGTAACGGCGAAGCCCGGCGATGGCGTGGGGATGCCGTCATGGCCTGAGCAAGGAACCTTGGAAACGAGCTGAGGCGCCGCCCTCCGAGGGTGACGCCTCAGTCGTTCAGCTCTGTGCACGGTTGACGGCTGCCGGTTTCGGGCGGTGGCTCAGCTCCGCAGTCCGACCACTTATGCCGCCCTGCGCAAACCGGGCAACGCCCTCGGACAGCCAACCGCTTCCCGGCTGGTGCAGCACGCCGTCACTGTGCGTGCTTCCATTTGGTCCGATCCCGGAGAACACGAACGTAGTCGAATCCCTGAGCTTCCAGTTGCCCCACGACCCACTGAGCAGCACGATCGTCCGGATCAAGTTCCCGCAGGTGGAATCGGAGGCTCTCGATCGCCTTCCGCTCACGGATCTTGCGCCTCTTGGGGAACAAGTCCTGCGGAAGGTTGTGACACACGTCCGCGATCATGCGCATGTGCTCCAGATGTCTCAGGGCCGTGTCCGTCTCCCCGGCAGCCAGCGCGCGCTTCACGAGGTGGCTGTCGGCTCGGATCTCCATGAACCCCATGGCCATCAAGATCCTTACGGCCTCCTGCGCCGAACCACGTTCCAATCCGGCGGGCCGGTCACGCGCTGTCCGCATGTCTTCCATGAACGTGAAGCAGGAGCAGTGGCCTGCACGTTCTTCAACGCAACGCGGGTGCTCGCAGCTGTGGTCGTGCCGGTGATCGCGGGACCACCGATGAAAGTCCCGCCCAATGCCCTTCGCACGTCGCGCTGTCCGATACTCCTCCCACCGTGACAGCGTCTTGGGAAGCTGCCGGAACCGCGTCATGGGCACAGACCTGTGAAGTCCGCTCTTGATGAGCGCACCGTCGTTCATCCTGAGCACCACGGCCGCAGAGATACAGCCTTCGACGGGCACATCCCACGGCCTACGTGGCCAAGGGATCACATAGTGCGTTCCTCCCGGAGCAAGGTGAGCGGCCAGAAGCTCGGTGGCCTGCGGCTTGGCGGAACCTGAGGTCTCTCGCAACAACTCGATCATCATGGCCGTGTCGACGGCACGAACGGTCCGAAGCACCCTGGGCAACACCGTGCCGTGATCAGGATCTTTCGCCACAGGCCAGGTAAGTAACCACACGAATATCAGCCTGCCAGCGGAGGTGGCGACGTTGCCGCCGCAAACACGAAAACACCCCGGAGCGTTTCTCGCTTCGGGGCGTTTTGGCTGTTCAATGCTGGTGGCCAGGGGCAGGGTCGAACTGCCGACCTTCCGCTTTTCAGGCAAGCCGAGGACCCGCTCTCGCTGGGCTCATGACGCCGCTGACCAGGCCCCGACCATCCGCAAGCGTCCGTCAACGTCCCTGATCGTCTGCCGCGGTAAGCATTCACCGCCTGACGTTCCGGAGCCGGTCGTACCGTTGCACACCTCTGAACGATCACACACCGCGATCAACAGAAACGCCCAGGCCGTGAATGCTTACTCATGGTGACCATCTTGCCGTGTCACCGCGACACCCTCGCCTCTATTTCAGCGTTTCGTAAATCCCCTTCGCCGTCATAGACGGCACCGGCCGACCGGACGCCGCCTCAGCGTCGAAATCAAACCTGCTCAGCTCCGCAGTTCCCGTCTCCGCCTGGTAAGACAGCAGATAACACTTACCGTACAGCTCGAACGGAGCGAGCGTCGTCCACCCCGTCGCCCAGTTCTGCTGCCACACATTGCTGTACGAGCCGTCTTCGCCGAACTTGTCAAGACTCGCTTCGCCCGATCCGTTCTTGTACGACAGGAGGTAATACTCGCCGTACGCCTTGAAGGGGACGACTGTCGTCCACCCCGTCGTCCACCCCTGCTGCCATACTCCGCTGTATGAGCCGTCCTTGTGGAATTTACTGAGATCCGCGTTTCCCGACCCGCTCTTGTACGACAGAAGGTACGGCTCGCCGTATAGCTCGAACGGAGCGAGTGTCGTCCACCCCGCCGTCCACCCCTGCTGCCATACCCCGCTGTATGAGCCGTCCTTGTGGAACTTGCTGAGATCCGCGTTTCCCGACCCGCTCTTGTACGACAGGAGATAATACTCGCCGTACGCCTTGAAGGGGACGACTGTCGTCCACCCCGTCGTCCACCCCTGCTGCCATACCCCGCTGTATGAGCCGTCCTTGTGGAATTTACTGAGATCCGCGTTTCCCGACCCGCTCTTGTACGACAGAAGGTACGGCTCGCCGTATAGCTCGAACGGAGCGAGTGTCGTCCACCCCGCCGTCCACCCCTGCTGCCATACCCCGCTGTATGAGCCGTCCTTGTGGAACTTGCTGAGATCCGCGTTTCCCGACCCGTTCTTGTACGACAGGAGATAATACTCGCCGCATAGCTCAAACGGAGTGAGCGTTGTCCAGCCTGTCGTCCACTGTTCTTCCCAAACTTGAGTTATTTGCATAGTGGGAGTCTTACTTGATGGTCGGACGGTGTCAACCGGCATGAGCGAACGGCATGATCCGCCTTTCCCGACCGAGTGAATCCGATGTAAGCATTCACGTCGTGCACAGGCCCGCGGAGGAGATCTGTGACTCCCCGACGCCACCCGACCGTGCTCACCAGTTGTGATCACGACCGGGTGGCCTGACAGCAGTCTTGCAGGCCCCCAGGTCACAGCAGATGACCTGGGCCCCGCGCAGACACGAGTTTCGGTCAGGACAGCCGGGGGATGAGTCCGGCGGTCGCGGCCGTGACAACGCTGCGGGGCGCGTTTCCCACGTCGCGTTGCCCGCTAAGTGCTTTATGTCAAGCCGTCCCGGAGCTCCCGGTCACGCACTGTCGCTTCGGGCCGTGTGCCTTGATTCGTACTGGCACCCTACTCGTGGGCGTGCGCTTGGCATAGGCGCTCCGAACCGGCCGGTTCACGTTGAGAAACGGGCATCTGAGAGCACTTCTAAGCGCTCCGAGGAGCTTTGCGACCCATCCCCGGCGCGCGACGCGCGTTTGGAAGCGCTCGCGCGCGATTCTGGCCACGCGTAGACGCAAGCCAGAGCGCTCACATCAGCGCGGTCACGGGCGGAGATCGTGCGAGCCGGCGAGGTCGTCAGAGGGGTGCCGGCAGCAGTAGCCGTGCGATATTTAGTTTGAATACTACAGCGACCCTTCAGAAGAAAAGGACGGGTGACAATCGTGACGCTGGCAGAAGAGCGCGCCGAGAAGCTCTTTGAGCAGTTCGAGCAGTTTCACAACGACGGCGACGGCTACTTGACTCGAAGGCAGTCCGACCCCATGCCGGGCACGGTCATCCAGAATAGAAACTTCGGCGTCCGGCCCGATCGCCTGACTTGCAGTTTCCAGTGAACGCGGCCCCTTTCAGCCGTATTCGAGCGGTCCTGCGGCGGCGCCTGCCGCGCCGCACTGCGGTTCGCGCTCCCGCCGCGCCCGACGCACCGCCTGCAACCGAGCCTTCTTCCCCGCGTCGGCAAGCTCAAAGGCAAGCAACCCAAACTGCCCGAACCCGCCCGGTGCCCCATCCGCCGCCGCTACGCCGAGGGCGAGGTCTCCCTCACAGACCTCGCCACCGACTACAGCATCGGCCGCTCCACCATCCATCGCATCATCCACGACCCCACGAACTGACCGGCCCAGGCTCCGCAACCGGTCAGTTCGTGGGGTCGTGGTCCGGGGCGAGGACGCCCGGGATCAGGCGATGGTGAGAGGTCCATCGGCCAGGTACGCCGCCAGCGGACCGGTCATCCGGTCCCGTGTCGGCGGATGCAGGTCCAACCCGTTGGCGTAGGTGGCGAGGTGGCCGACCTCATCGGAGGCCATGGAGTCGAGGTCGCCGAGCAGTTCGACCGCGCGCGGAACCACCCGGGAGAGGGTGTCCTGCACGCAGTACCGGACGTACAGCGAGTCGGCGAGCATCGACTCGTCCGGGTCTCCGTCGTCGATCCGGCGGGCGACGCCCTCCGCGGCCGACATCACGCCCTCGGCCTCCACCAGCAGCTGGACCCGCTCGGACTCGGGCACCCGGTTGTCGAGCAGCACCCGCTCGACCAGTGCGCCGGCGGCCCCGAGGTAGCTGCCCGTCATCAGCAGTTGGAACCAGGCGAAGCCCGCGGTCAGCATGACCTCCGGCCGCCCGTCGGGGGCCGAGGCCTGCACCAGCAGCTCCGGCGGCACCAGGACGTCGTCGAGAGTGACCTGCTCGCTGTCCGCCCCCGCCCCGCCGACGCTCACACCCTCGCTTTCTGCGGACACCAGCGCCACCGCCGGTACCTCGCCGCCGTCGTCGCCCCAGGCGGGGACCATGACACTGACGGCGAGCACGTCCATCGACCGGGCCAGACTGCACGGGCGCGTCCTCCCGCTGACCGACAGCCCGTCGGGCCCCGCCGTGGCGGTCATCAAGGGGGACAGGATTCCGGCGCCGGGGCGCTCCTCGGCGAAGCCGAACGCCACGAGCTGATTGCCGGCTGCCACCCCCTCGACAAGCATCGACTCCTGGCCATCGTCGGTGGTGGCCAGACCGACCAGGGTGGCCATCGAGAAGTGGTGCAAGATGGTGGCCACGGCCAGCGACGGTGTCCTGCTGCCCAGCGCGCGCTGCACCCGCAGAGCGTCCAGGGCGGTGGCTCCCCGCCCCCGCTGGGCGATCGGCACCAGCAGCCCGGGGCCGCCGCTGTCACGGAACAGCTGGATGCCGGGACTATCCGGGCCCTCCAGCTCCATGAGGGATACCGCCCGCAGGCTCTCGTCCAGCCCCGGCAGCAGCTTCGCCACAGTGGCGCGTTCCCGCTCCAGAAACCGCATGTCCTCTCCCACTTTCCCTGGGACGACCGACAAGGATGGGCAACAAGCCGATCAAGCTCACCCACACCGCAGCGCCGAGGAGGTCGCTGGGCTCAAGGGGGCCACCACCCCCACCCCGCCTGAACGGAGCAGGCGGCAGATCTGGCCACAGGGGCCCACTCCAGTGATCAGTACCCGGCGTTGATCAGTTCGTCGGCAAGAGACTCGACGACGGGAATCGATTCCGCCATTTGGAGTGGTGCGTCATACTCCGCGACGATGATGCACTGTTTCGTCTGCACCACGATCGCACCGGCGTGTCTGGGATCGTAGTTGATGGAGTGAGTGGCCTTGAGGAAGAGGGAGCGCTCGTCGCCCCCAGAGGTGAGGAACTTGTTGCCGGCCAGCACAAGACCGCCGACCTGGTCCTCTCCGCCGCTGAACACGGCCCTGCACTCCTTGCTGAGCTGACTCTGCTCGGCGGTACTGAGCTCATATCCCTCGGACGCAGCCAAGATTCCGCCGTCCAGCCCGACGATTGCCGCCCGGTTGACCTTGCCGGAGCCGATCAGATTGTCGTCCACATAGCGCTGCCATTCGCCCATACACAGCCCCCCGTTGCAGCCCGGCCATGCCAGGCGATCCAGTATTTGTCATCGTCCAGTAGCTCGAACGCGTGATCAAGGCCCTCCACTCGGGCCAGCGCGATGAGCCGCAAAGTAGATGTGTAGGACGGGCTGCCGGCCCCACGCCGAGCGGGCCCTGCTCACCCGCGACCAAGCGCTCGCCACGGGCTGCCCTCCGCCAAGGGCAAACGCGACGACCCCCGCTGGCCGGGCTTCGCCGCACGCCACGGCTTCAACGCCAACCGCCCGGTGCACTGCCATGACTGCGGAGAACGTTCCGCGGGACTTCCGGATTGCCCTCAACAGCGCCGAGGGCATCAACCCGGCGGAATGGACTCCCCGGGAACTGCGGCACAGCTTCGTCTCGCTGCTCTCAGCTCATGACGTGCCAATCGAGCACATCGTGATGGACGAGATCTTCCCGCTCGCTCCGGAACCGTAGTCACGCAGATAGACACGCAGACACAAATATGCCCCGTCCATGTGATCACGGGCGGGGCATTCCTGCTGCTAAATAATGGTGGTCAGGGGCAGGGTCGAACTGCCGACCTTCCGCTTTTCAGGCGGACGCTCGTACCAACTGAGCTACCTGACCCAGAGCGGTCCTGACGGGACTTGAACCCGCGACCTCCACCTTGACAGGGTGGCGAGCACTCCAAACTGCTCTACAGGACCTTGCGTTTCTTGCTGTTCTTGCCGTTTGCGCTCGTTTAGCTTACCAGCTTTTCGGTGGTCTTCGACCAGCCGTTTTCCGGTGCGCTAACCGCTCGCAGTGCCCCCAACGGGATTCGAACCCGTGCCGCCGCCTTGAAAGGGCGGTGTCCTAGGCCGCTAGACGATGGGGGCTCAGGATTCCCTGTCGCCTTCCGTCGGAGACCTCTGAAGCATAGGGGACGATTGCCCCTGATGCCAAAGTGGCTTACCGGCGGACGGCGTTTGTGTGCCAGAGATCGGTCCCGTTGGCGACGGGGCGTTCGTTGGCTCCGGGGAAATCATACGTTGTGGGTCGGGCTCCACGTGACGCTGGATGTACACCGACTGCTCCCCCAGCCCGCCCAGCGTGATGTCGTCCCATGCCTGCATGCGCTTCGTCTCCCTGTCGAAGTACAGGACAGAGGCCTGGACGGGCGTGGGCTGGGCGTGTTCGAGGGCGCGCAGGCCGGCGCCGCCGGTCGATCCCTGGACGAGGAGGCGGGTGCCCGAGGGAAGCATGGACGTCTTGCGGGCGTGGGTGTGGCCGGCGAGGATCATGGGGGTCGCGCCGGAGAAGCCCTTGCCGACGTCCGGGTCGTGTACGGCGATCACGTCCGGCTTGTTCACCTTGGCGAGGTGGGAGCGGGCGTAGTCGCCGAGCACGGTCGGGTCCGAGTCGGCGGCCACGGATTTGTCCGGGGTGAAGCGGGGGTCGCCCAGGCCGTAGATCTTCAGGCCTGCCACGGTCTCGGTGGTGTCGTCCAGGACGATGGAGTTCTTCTGCTTCTCGACCGCTTTCTGGGTGGTCATCGAGTCGTGGTTGCCGCGTACGTACACGTACGGGACCCCGAGGCGGCCGATCTCGTCCACGAACTTGTTCTCGGCCTTGGTGCCATGGTCGGAAATGTCGCCCGTGTCGATGACCATGTCCACGCTGAACTGGTCCTTGAGGGAGCGGATGACGTTCCAGGCGATGGGGTTGATGTGGATGTCGGAGACGTGCAGGACCCGGATGGTCTTGGGGTTGGCGTCGTACAGCGGCAGGGTGGAGACCGTGTCGTACAACTTGGAGACGTTCGTGACGAGTTTGGTGAGTTGCGACCGGTACGACTCGAAACGGGAGACGATCGACTCGGCGCTGCCCACGAGCGACGGCGCGGCGGCGACGAGGCCCGAGTAGCGGGGCTCGACGAGAGAGCTGGGGCGGAACGTCAGGGCCGCGAGGACCCCCGTGCCCGCCAGCGCCACGGAGGCGGCCAGAAGGCCCATCAGGGCCACTCTGGGGCGCCTGAAGACCATCAGGACCGCGATCAGCGCCCCGGCGCCCGCACAGAGCAGCGAGCGGATCACCAGCGCGCGTACGCCGTCGAGGAGGTCGTCCTCGATGAGCCCCGGCAGGCGGTCGGCCAGGCGCGGGTCCTCTATGAGGGCTTTGGCGCGTTCCTGGTCGATGTTCTCGAGCGTGATGCGCAACCGCAGCGGCGCGTCGTGCGTGCGGAACGTGAGCGTGCCGAGCGGGCTGGCGTCCACGATCGTCTCGCCGCTCCAGGCCGGCCGGAGCGACATGCCGGTCTCCACGGGCCCGATCTGAGCTCGTACGGTGCCGCTGAGGAAGATGCCCAGCCAAGCACCCACCGCGGCCACGAGGAGCACCGCCGCGCCCTTCGCCACCCTGGACTGAATGACTGCCTTTGACCTGTGAACGAACTTCATACGCTTTCTTGCCTACCCGAGGAACGGGGCAGAATGGCAAGTGTGATCGAGGTTACGCGGGAGAAGTTCGAGGAACTCGTGGCCGAGGCATTGGACACGATCCCCCCGAACCTCACGCGCGCCATGAGCAATGTCGTCGTCACGGTCGTCGATGACCCGCCGGAGCCCCACCTGCTCGGCCTGTACACCGGTGTCCCCCTCACGGAACGCGGCGACTGGTACTCAGGGGTCCTGCCCGACCGCATCGAGATCTACCGCAATCCGATATGCCAGATTTGCGATACGGAGGAAGACGTCGTCGCCGAGGTGCGCGTCACTGTCATCCACGAGGTCGGCCATCACTTCGGCATCGACGACGCTAGACTTCACGAGCTGGGCTGGTAACCCTTTGCTTTTGGTTGACTTCTTTGGGTTGCGGCTTGCCATAATGATCGGGCACCTTAGGTGACGTAGCGAACACTGTAAGTCAGGCACAGCGGAGTCCAATGGGGGCCATGCGGGCAGGTCGTCCGCCGGGACGGCATCGCCGTGCTGAAGGGCACGCCACATATCGGGAAGTCATCGCACTCAGGGAGTTCAGAGCACTCTGGTACGGACAGGGCCTTTCCCTCCTTGGCGACCAGCTCGCCCAGGTGGCACTCGCCGTACTCGTCTATGACCGCACGCAGTCACCGCTGGCCACGGCGGCCGTCTACGCGCTGACGTACCTCCCGTCCATCGTGGGCGGGCCGTTGCTGGCCGGGCTGGCGGACCGGTTCGCGCGCAGGGCCGTGATGCTGACCTGCGACCTGATCCGGGCCGCGCTGGTGGCCGCGATGGCGGTGCCGGGCATGCCGTTCTGGGCGCTGTGCGCGCTGGTGTTCCTGGTGGTGCTGCTCAGCGCGCCGTTCTCGGCCGCGCGGGCGGCGCTGCTGCCCGAGGTGCTCGAAGGCGACCGGTACGTCATCGGCTCGGCGATTCAGAACATGACGAATCAGGCCGTACAGATGCTCGGTTTCGCGGCGGGCGGAGCGGTGATCGCGACCATGGGCCCCTACCGGGCGCTCGCTCTGGACGCGGCGACGTTCCTCGGCTCCGCGCTGATCCTCGTGTCAGGGGTACGGCGCCGGCCCTCCGCTACCCACGACGGCTCGAAACCGTCCATGTGGACAATGACCGCGGCGGGAGCCCGGCTCGTGTTCGGGTCGCGGAAGCTGCGGACGCTCGTCCTGTTCGCGTGGTTGTGCGGCTTCTACATCCTGCCTGAGGGCATCGCCGTGCCGTACGCGGCCAAGCTGTCCACGGGGACCCTGTTCGCCACGTGGACACTGCCGGTTCCGGTGATCACCGGGCTGCTGATGGCGGCGATGCCGACCGGGACGGTGCTGGGGGCGTTCCTTTTCAGCAGGTTCGTGCCGCCGCCGCGGCGGCTGCGGCTCATGGGGTGGCTGGCCATGCTGAGCTGCGCGCCCCTGATCGTGACAGCGCTGTATCCGCCGCTGGAGGTGGTGCTCGCCGCATGGGTGCTGTCGGGGGTCGGCGGGGCGTACCAACTCGCGGCCAATGCCGCCTTCGTCCAGCAGGTGCCGGCTGAACGTCGCGGCCAGGCGTTCGGCCTCGTGCAGTCGGGGCTGATGTCCGTACAGGGGATCGGGATCTTGGTGGGCGGGTTCGCGGCGGAGAGACTCGGTCCTGAGCCGGTGGTCGCGCTGGCCGGATTCACCGGCCTGATCTGCGCGGCCGTGCTGGCCCTGTTCTGGACCGAGCCTCGCGAACGCGTGCCCGCCGCGGCCTGATCACGACTGGGGCTTCTGCTCGCCGCTCCAGTCCGTCCTGCTGCGGTCCTGCTGCTTGTTGATGAGGTCCTGCACGATGGAGGTGTCGCTGTCCTCTTCGGGCATGAGGAGCCAGCCGATCGCGTACACGCCGACGCCCAGCCCGCCGAACAGCGTGGCGATCGCAAGCGCGATGCGCACCAGGTTGGCGTCGATCCCGACGAACTCGCCGATGCCGGAGCAGACGCCCGCGATGATCCTGCCCTTGTGGGTCCGACGCAGCTTCTTGACGTTGTATTCGCTCATGTCTCAAGACTGCCCGTGGGCCCGGTGTTAGCACATCAGGATTCCCCCTGGTAGAACCCTGGTAGCCCCCTATGTGATGAAGGGACCCGCGATGGACGACCTGCTCCGCCTGGACGACCGGCTCGACGCCGACCAGCGGCTGATCCGCGACACGGTCAAGTCGTTCGTCTCCGACCGCGTCCTGCCGCACGTGGGCGACTGGTTCGAGGAGGCGGTCTTCCCGGCGCGCGAGCTCGCGCCCGAGCTCGGCACCCTCGGGCTGCTGGGGATGCATCTGCAGGGGTACGGCTGCGCCGGGACGGACGCGGTGTCGTACGGGGTGGCGTGCCGCGAGCTCGAGGCCGGGGACTCGGGGCTGCGCTCCTTCGTGTCGGTGCAGGGCTCGCTGGCCATGTTCCCCATCTGGCGGTACGGCTCCGACGAGCAGAAAGAGGAGTGGCTGCCGCGGATGGCGGCCGGTTCGGCCATCGGCTGCTTCGGCCTGACGGAGCCGGATTACGGCTCCGACCCCGCCAATATGCGGACTTATGCCAAGAAAGACGGATCCGACTGGATCCTCAACGGCTCCAAGATGTGGATCACCAACGGCTCCATCGCCGACGTCGCCGTGGTCTGGGCGCAGACCGACGAAGGCATCCGCGGCTTCGTCGTACCGACCTCCACCCCCGGCTTCTCCGCCCCTGAGATCCACAAGAAACTGTCCCTTAGGGCCTCGGTCACCTCGTCCCTCTATTTCGACGACGTACGCCTGCCCGCCTCCGCCGCCCTCCCGGGCGTCACCGGCCTCCGCGGCCCCCTCTCCTGCCTCTCCGAGGCCCGCTTCGGCATCGTCTGGGGCGTCGTGGGCGCCGCCCGCGCCTGCCTGGAGGCCGCGGTGATCTACGCCAAGAGCAGGGTCCAGTTCGACAAGCCGATCGGGGCGTTCCAGCTGACGCAGGAGAAACTCGCCTGGATGTACGTCGGCGCCGCCCAGGCCCAGCTCACCGCCCTCCATCTGGGCATGCTCAAGGACGCCGGCCAACTGGAGCCCCGGCAGATCAGCTTCGGCAAGCTGGCCAACGTACGCGCCGCCCTGGACATCGCCCGCCAGGCCCGCTCAATCCTGGGCGGGAACGGAATCACCCTGGAGTACCCTGTGATCAGGCACATGAACAACCTGGAGTCTGTGCTGACGTACGAGGGCACCCAAGAGATTCACACGCTGGTGCTGGGGGAGGCGCTGACGGGTCTGGCCGCTTACCGGTGATGTAGGCGTCGCGGGTTGGGCGGTAATCTCTGTACCCTTGCTGTTGCGAGGGGCGTTAGCTCAATTGGCAGAGCTGCGGACTTTTAATCCGTAGGTTCCGGGTTCGAGCCCCGGGCGCCCTACCACTCCCACCTTCGGATCAAAGAATCAAGGGGTGGGTCACGTCTGGGGCAACCGACACCACGGGTACTTTCCGACAAAGCACTCAGCGGGGCTGCCGGTTCGCAGGGCGGCGCCGGAGCTGAATCGTCCGCTTCCCTGTGCCCGTATTGCCCGGTTCGCCCGAGCCTCTCGCGGACGAGGAGGAGGGCGCGGCGGCCCAGGCGGTGAAGATCGGCTATCCGGTCGTGCTCAAGGCGACGGCCGGGGGTGGCGGACGCGGCATTGTCCCGGTCCACGAGCCGGCCCGGCCGGCGGAGGCGTTCGGTGCCGCCCGTTGAGCGGGGCCGCTCCGTGCAGCGGCATCACCGGCCCCCGGCCTGCCCGATGATGTCCGGCACGCCTTGTGGGAGGCCGTCGTCACCGGAGCCCGCGCCATCGGGCTGCGCAACATCGGCACCTTCGGGTTCTTCATGGAGACGAACGCCCGCCTCCATATCGAGCACCCGGTGACTTCACTGCACCAAGCAAGCCGACACACCCGATGGCGTGTCACCCAACACCCCAACATTCGTGGTCAGAGCTGTAGCGACTGAGTGCCCAGGACGATGGCGAGGGCCAGGCGGTCGGCGTCCTCGGTGCCGGGCTCGGCGGTGTAGACGGTGATGCGCAGGTCGTCCAGTGCGACGAACAGCGTGTCGCAGTCGAGGGTGATCGGGCCGACCGCCGGGTGGTTAATGGTCTTTTGCCTGGACGCGTCGGTCAGGGGTGGTGGTGTCTCGGCGTCCCAGAGTTCGGCGAAGCGCGGGCTGCCGGAGGCCAGGTCGGTGATCAAGCGTCGCAGGGTACGGTCGGCGGGGTAGCGCGAGGCCGTCAGGCGCAGGTCGGCCACGAGCCGGGCTTCGTGCTCGGCCTGCTCCTGCGGGGTGTGGACGACCCGCGAGGGCAGGCGGGCGACGTTGCGCCAGACGGCGTTGCGTTCCAGGGCGCGCCAGGTGGCCGTCTCGCCCATGAGCGCGTCGTAGGGCTCGTTGGCCAGCACGAGTGTCCAGCTGGCGTCGTACACGACGACCGGGGTGTGCGCCAGCCGGTCGAGCAGACGTTGCACGCTCGGGGTGACCCGCGACGGCACGATGTCCGGGCCGGGCGCGGCGTGCCCGGCCAGCCGGTAGAGCAGGTCGCGTTCGGTGTCGGACAAGCGCAGCGCTCGGGCCAGCGACTCCACGACCTGCGCCGACGGCGCGGTCGCTCGCCCCTGCTCGAGGCGGGTCAGGTAGTCGGCCGAGATGCCGGCGAGCGCGGCCAACTCCTCGCGGCGCAACCCGCTGGCCCGGCGTCGGCGGCCCGCCTGCACACCAACGGCCTCGGGTGCCACCCGGTCGCGCCAGCGGCGCACCGTCGGGCCGAACTCCCACGCTTCCACGCTCTCCATTCTGCGCATCTCTGCATGGGTTGTCCTGGCCCTGGCAGTCCTACGAAAACCGGACGAATGGCTGCGGCCCGACCGGTCCCGCAGGCTGGGGCCATGACCGAACCCGGAACCGTTCTGATCACCGGCCCGACCCGCAACCTGGGCCGTCACGCCGTGCTGGCCATGGCCGACCGCCCGGACGGGCGGCGACCCGACCTGCTGCTGGTCGGCCGCGCCGGGCGGGACCTGACGGCCGTCGCCGACGAGGCCCGCAGCCGCGGCGCCGGCGTCCACGAGATCGGCTGCGACCTGTCGCGCCTGGCCGACGTCCGTGCCGCCGCTGCCACCGTGCGCGCCCTGCTCGCCGCCGGCGCCGTACGGCCGCTGCGCGCGCTGGTCGCCAACGCCGGCACCATGTCGGCCGACACCCGGCGGGCCTCGCCCGATGGCTACGAGATGACGCTCGCCGTCAACTACCTCGCCCACGCCCAGCTCATCGGCGACCTGCTTGGTTCGTTCACCGCCCCGGCGCGGGTCGTGCTGCTCGGCTCGAACACCTATCACGCCAATTTCTGGCGCAAGCTGCTGGGTGTGGCCGAGGCCAAGTGGGCCGATCCCGTCGAGCTCGCCCGCCCGGCCACCGGTGAGCGGGCCCCGGGTATGGCCGCGTCCGGCGTCGCCTACTCCAACGCCAAGTTGGCGATCCTGTACTACGCCCATGAGCTGCAGCGTCGCGCCGGCGCCGGGATCAACGTGTCGGTGTTCGAACCGGGCTGGATGCCCGGCACCGCGCTGGGCCGTGGCGCCCCTGAGGCGGTTCAGGCGATGAGCCGCGCCTTGGGCCGGGTACCCGGCGTGTCGACGCCGCAACGCTCGGGGCCACTGCTGGCTGCGATGGCCCTCGACGACAGGTGGGCGCACCTGCGCGAGGGCGCGTTCGTGGTGAAGACCAAGCTGACCGAGGTGCAGCCGGTCGCCCACGACCGCGACCGGGAGCGGCGCCTGTGGGAGGCGACCACCGAGCTGTTGGAACGCGCAGGCGCATCTCATTAGTACGTACCGCCCGGGCCGTGCCGCACCGGGCTGTCTGCATCACCGTGGCCAAGATCCCCCGCGTCGCCCCAACTGCAACCCGCACGCCGAGCGCTTCATACGTTCGGTACGCGAGGAGGGCACCGACCGGATCCTGCTGTTCAACCGCGGTCACGCCGGGGCCGGGTTCTGCATGTCGGAGAGCAGGCCGGGCTGAAGCGCCTTCTCCAGGTCGGCCGATGTCCAGGCATCGCCCTTCGTGATGGAACGGTAGGGCCGTTCCGGGAAGGCACGTTGTACGAGGCCGCCCATCAGGTGAAACACCTCACCGTTGATCCGGGCCGCTTCGTCCGTGCACAGGTAGATGATGGCCGGCACGATGAATTCCGGGTCGGGCAAGGAGTGGGCTTTGCCGCCGGTCTGCTCGACCCCGGATTTGTCGCGCATTTCGTTGACGCGGCGACCGTAGCCGAGGGTCACCCGCGTCTCGGCGGCAGGCGCTATGGCGTTGGACGTGATGCCGTACTCCGCCATCTCCCGGGCGAGAGCTCGGGTGAGACCGATGATGGCGCCTTTGGCCGCGCCGTAGTTGGCCGCTGCGGCACGCCCATGCGTCGCCACCCCGGATGAGAAATTGATGATCCGGCCGAACCCCTGCTCTCGCATAGAGGGAAGCGCCGCTTGGATGCAGGCGAAATGCCCTTTCAGATGCACGTCGAGGACGGCATCCCAATCCTTCTCCGGCATGTCGAAAATCATGTTGTGGCGGAAGATGCCCGCGACGTTGACGAGGATGTCGAGGCGGCCGAAGTTGTCCACGGCCGTCTTCACGAGGGCCCGTCCCCCGTCCATCGCGGCGATGTTGCCGGTGTCCGGTACCGCGGTCCCGCCCCGTCCCAGGATTTCCTGGACAACCTCACTGGCGGGACCGTCATCCGTTCCCGCACCCTCGGGGTCGACTCCGAGGTCATTCACGACGACACTTGCGCCTTCGCCGGCCAGCCCTATCGCGACCGACCGTCCGATGCCGCGTCCGGCACCGGTCACCGCGGCTACTTTTCCCTTGAGCAGGTCGCCCATTCGATTTCGCTCCTTCTGGATCGCCGCTCCGCGGTCACGCTCTTGCCAGCGTCGGCATCAGTTGTGACAACTCCTGCGACGGCCACATCCCCGGGTGGAAGAGCGCATCCCCCGGAACGGGGTGGCTCAGGACGGAGATGGTCCGGCCCTTGACCTGGAAATGCCGGCCGTTGATGCCGGCCGCCTTGCCGCCACCGAGGTATACCGCCAGTGTCGCGGCCGTCTCCTCGTCTGCGGGTTGCGGGTGCCGAGGCGTCACGATCATGTTGACCGTGACCCCGTACCTGACGACGTCTCGGCAGACCACGCGGGTGAATCCGGCGATCCCGGCCTGCGCCGCCACGAAATTCGCCTGCCCGCCGACCCCCTGGAGGCCCTCCTCGGAGGCCACGTTGACGATGCTCCCGGCCCTCTTCTCGCACATGAGCGCGGTCGCCGCTCTGCTACAGGTGAAGAGCGCGCGAAGGTGGCCGTTGACGACGGCGTCCCAGTCCTCCTCCAGCATGCCGGCCAAGGGCACATCGCGAATGGGGCGGGACGTGTTCACCAGCAGGTCCACGCCGCCCAGGCGATCCACGGCCACCTGGATGAGCCGTTCCGCCCCCGGCGTCGTCGTGACATCCTCGTCAGCGGAGACCAGTGTCCCGCCATCCTCTTCGACGGGCGCGAGCCTGTTCGCCACGACTCCACCTCCTGCTTGCGCAGCTCGGATGGCAATGGCTCGTCCCAGGGCTGTGCTCGCGTCCGTCACAACGACGGCCTTGCCGTTCAGTGCATCCATCGGTCCTGACTTCCTGCCGGTAGCGGGGTTGTCACCAGGCGACCGGCAGTTCGTGGACGCCGTAGGCGGACATGTCATGCCGGAACTTCACGTCCTCCAACGGCACGGCCAGGCGCAGCCCCGGCAGCCTGCGCAGCAGTGCGGGCAGCGCGACCTGCAGTTCCACGCGCGCCAGGTTCTGCCCCAGGCACTGGTGGATGCCGTAGCCGAAGGCCAGATGCCCGCGGGTGTTGCGGCCGAGATCCACGGTGTCGGGCTGGTCGAGGAAAGCCGTGTCCCGGTTGGCGGCGGGCAGGTTGACGGTCACCGCTTCACCGGCCCGGACGAGTTGCCCGCCGACGGTGAGGTCCTCGGTGGCCACCCGTACGATCATGTCCTGGGCGATGGACAGATAACGCAGCAGTTCCTCGACGGCGTTCGCCACCACGGCGGGGTCGTCGGTGTCACGGATCCGGGCGGCCTGATCCGGATGCTGCAGCAGCGCCAGCGTGCCCAGGCCGATCATGTTGGCCGTGGTCTCGTGCCCGGCGAACAGCAGGATCATGCCGTTCATCGCGGCTTCTTCGCGGCTGAGCTCACCCGTGGCGACCCGCTCGGTGAGCAGGCGGCTGATGAGGTCGTCTCCCGGCTCGCGTTCCTTCTGCTCCACCAGGCCGAGCAGGTAGCCGAACAGCGCCCCGCTGGCCTGCGCCTTGTCCTGCGGCGAGGCGTCGGCGTGGTTCATGGTGGCGCTGTGCTGCTGGAAGAACTCGTGGTCGTCGTACGGCACTCCGAGCAGGAGCGAGATCACCAAAGATGGGAGAGGCAGCGCATACTCGCGAACCAGGTCCGCCGGCTGCCCCTTGCCGATCATTTCGTCGATGAATCGTTCGGCCATCTCGTGGATCTGCGGACGCATCGCCTCCACGCGCTTGACCGTGAAGTCGGCGGTGAGCATGCGGCGCAGCCGGGCATGATCGGGATCGTCCATCCGCGGGAACGCCGGGACCTGCGTGTGCGGGAGCACGGACGGGTAGCGCTGGGCGTCGGCGCTGAGCCGCGGGTCGCTCAAGACCGCGCGGACGTCCTCGTACCGGGTCACCACCCAGGCGGTGTGGCCGTTCCACATCCGGACGTGCTGCAGGCCGTCGGCCTGGCGCCAGCCGGCGTACTCGGCGGGCGGGTCCAGGGGGCAGCGCTGGGAGCGTATGCCGGGGAAGACCGGAAGGCCGGAGTTGTCGTGGGTGTCGGTCGTGATGGTCATGCGAAACTCCAGAAGGGTGTCATGTGCGGGGTCGGCGACGCCACGGTGCGAGTTACGCGGCTGTCGCGCCGCGTGGGCGACGCCACGGTGCGAGCTACGCGGCTGTCGCGCCGGCGTGGGCGACGCCACGGTGCGAGTTACGCGGCTGTCGCGCCGGCGATGGCGGTGGCCCATGGGGTCCGGGCCGCGATGAGGGCGCGCCAGGCGCGCAGGATCCTGGGTGACAGGCCGGCGGCGAGCACTCCGGCCAGCCGGTCGCCGGTGCGGTAGGCGATCAGGAGACGGCGTTGGGAGACGTCGCCGTCCAGGACGAGTGCTTCGTCGTGGTCGCGCAGGTGACCGTAGGCCTGGATTTTCATGCCGTACTGGTCGGACCAGAAGTACGGCACCGGCGCGAACGGCCGCCGCGCCTGCGGGTGGAGCAGGTTATGGGCGACGGCCAGGCCCTGCTCGGCCGCATTGGTGCGGTGCTCGATGCGCATCGCCGTGCCGAACAGCGGGTTGTGCCAGCGGGCCACGTCCCCGACCCCATACACGCCGGGGGCGGCGGCGCTGAACTCGTCACACACCAGCCCGTCGCCCAGGGGCAGCCCGCTGCCGTGCAGCCATGCGGTGTTCGGCACCGAGCCGATGGCCACCAGCACGTCGTCCGCCGGCAGGACCGTCCCATCGGCCAGCCGTACCCCCGTGACCGCCCCGCCTGCGCTGACGATCTCGGCGACGGCGGCGTGCGTGCGCAGCTCGACGCCGTGGCCACGGTGCATCTCGGCCAGCACGTGGCCGGCCTGCTCGCCGAGGGCCTGCGCCAGCGGGAGCGGGCCCGCCTCCAACAGCGTCACCTTCACACCCAGCCCGCCGGCGACGGCGGCCACTTCGGCGCCCACGAACCCGGCACCGACGATCACCAGTCGCCGCCCCGGAAGCAGCCGCGCCTTCAGCGATACGGCGTCGTCCAGGGTGCGCAGCGTGTGCACGCCCGCCACGACCTCGCTGCCCGGCAGCTGCCGGGGACGCACTCCGGTCGCGATGACCAGAGCGTCGTAGGGCACTTCGGCGCCATCGGCCAGCGCCACACTCCCGCCGCTCAGGTCCAGCCCCGTCGCGGGCACGCCCAGACGCAGTTCCAGGCCCAGCGCGTCCAGCTCCGCCTTGCCGCGCAGGGCGAGCCGGTCCGGCTCCCACTCGCCGGTCAAGACCTGCTTCGACAGGGGCGGGCGGTCGTAGGGCAGCTGCGGTTCCTGGCCGATGAGCGTGATCGCTCCCCCGTACCCGGCCCTGCGTAGAGCCTCCGCGGTGGCCAGCCCGCCGCGCGGACCCACCGACGATCACTATCCGGTTCACGACTCGGCCAGATGGATGGCGGCCGCCGGGCAGACCGCGGCCGACTCGCGGACCGCGCCGTGCACCTCAGGTGCGGGCGTCTCGTCCAGCAGCACCACGATGCCGTCCTCGTCACGCTGGTCGAACACCTCGGGCGCGATCAGCACGCACTGCCCGGCGGCCACACATTTGTCGGCCTCGACTGCCACCTTCATCTGACTCTCCTTGGTTGAGCTCCGGCGGCGCGCTCCTCGCAGCAGGCAACAGCAGACAGCGGCCGATAATCGATAGCCAACTATTACTTATTGCGCCAAAGGAAGTCAACAACAATCGATAGCCAACTATCGGTTGCTATCCTTGCCTGGTGACCACCGACAGCTCACGGCCGCTGCGTGCCGACGCCATACGCAACAGCGAGAAGCTGCTGCGAGCCGCCAGGCAGGTCTGGGCCGAACAAGGGCCTGACGCACCCCTCGAAGAGATCGCCCGCCGCGCGGGGGTAGGCATCGCCACCCTTTACCGCCGATTCCCGGACAAGGCGGTGCTCGCCCGGAACGCTCTCGACCAGAGCTTCACCGAGGACATCGCTCCCGCCATCGAGCAGGCCATGAGCGACGACGACCCCAAGCGTGGCCTGGTCACCGTGCTCGAGGCGACGCTGGCCGTCGCGGCCCGCGAGCACAACACCGTGGCCGCCGCGAGGGACTCCGGCGCCATCACCCGCGAAGCCGGGACCCGCTCCTTCGAGTCACTCACCCTGCTGGCCCGCCGGGCACAGGAGGCCGGCCTCATCCGCGCCGACCTCGTGCCCGACGACATGCCCCGCATCATGGTCATGCTCGTGGGGCTGATGTGGACCATGGACCCCCACAGCGACGGCTGGCGGCGCTACCTCTCGCTCATCCTCGACGCCCTGGCTCCCGACGCAGCCACCCCTTTGCCGGCCGCGGTGCCGCTGCAGCAGCCGGACAACTGGCTCCTTTGACACGCCACAGCCTGCGGTGCCGACGGCATCGGCGGGATGCCGCACGAACGGAACGGCACGCGGCGAGACGTTGGCCGCACTCCTGAGGGAAGCCCGTGCCCGGTAAGCGGCGATCACCTACGGTTCCCGTTATGCGGACTCCTGCGCTCACAACCGACGTGCTCGTTGGCAGGCACGAGTTACAGCAGCGCGTCGACGAACTGACCGGCGCTGCTCGTACGGGACAGGGCGGCGCGCTGGTGCTGGAAGGCGAGGCGGGCATCGGCAAGAGTGCCCTGCTGGAATACGCCCGGAATGCGGCGTCCGGGTTCCGGGTGGTCCGGACAGCCGGGTCGGAGTTCGAGCAGGAACTGCCGTACTCCGCGCTGCACCAGCTGTGCGTGCCGATGCTGAAGCACCTCGTCGAGCTGCCGGACCGGCATCGCGACGCTTTGCGGGTGGCCTTCGGGCTGGCCGAGGGCACACCCGACCCGTTCCGGATCGGTCTGGCGGCTCTGGGGCTGGTGACAGCGGCGGCCCGGGAGCGGCCCCTGTTGTGCTTGATCGATGACGCGCAGTGGGTCGATACCGCGTCGGCGCGGGCGATGGTCTTCCTCGCCCGCCGGGTCGCCGCCGACCCCGCAGCGATGATCTTCGCAGTGCGCCCGACGTACGCGGCGCATGGATTCGGCGAGCTGCCGCAGCTGGCCGTCCGCGGTCTGAGCGACGAGGACGCCAAGGTTCTGCTGACGACGCGAAGCCCGTTCCCCCTCGATGATCAGGTCCGGGACCGGCTCGTCGCCGAGGCCCACGGGAACCCGTTGGCTCTGCTGGAGCTGCCCCGCGCCGGTGGCTTCGTCCCGCCTGACGGGTCCTCGGTGCCGACCCGGATCGAGTACGGCTTCCGAGCCAGGCTGGCCGGCCTGTCCGCCGAGGCCAGGCTGCTGCTGATCGTGGCGAGCGCGGACCCGACCGGCGACCCCAACCTGCTCTGGCCGGCCGCCGGTCAGCTGAACCTCGATGTGACACCGGCCAGCGCGGAGGCGGACGCGACGGGACTGGTCGAGTTCGGTGCCCGTATCCGCTTCTGCCACCCGTTGGCACGTTCGGCGGTCTACCGCGCCGCCGACGCCGGCGAACGCCGCGCGGCGCACGAGGCGCTGGCGGCGGTCACCGACCCGGTCACGGCGCCGGACCGCCGGGCCTGGCACCGCGCCCAAGCCGGCCCCGGCCCCGACGACGACATCGCCGACGAGCTGGAGCGGTGCGCGACGCGTGCTCAGGGACGCGGGGGCGTGGCAGCCGCGGCGGCCTTCCTCGAGCGCTCTGTGGCGCTGTCGCTGGATCCAGAACGCCGGATCGTACGAACTCTGCACGCCGCCCAGGCCAGCTTCGACGCGGGGGCGTCCGGCAAGGCGGCGAGCCTGCTCGCGATCCTCGAGACCAGCCCGCTGGACGAGTTCCAGCACGCTGACGTCGACCTGCTGCAGGGCCGGATCGCCTTCACCCGGCACGGCGACGGCTCCGGACCGATGTTGATGGTGCGTGCCGCCCAACGGCTGGCGAGTCTGGATCCGGACCGGGCACGTGACTGTTTCCTCGATGCCGTCGAGATGAGCCTGTCCGTGGGCCGCGGCGGTGTCGTCATCGATCGGGTCCTCACCGCGGCCCGGTCCACGGCGCCGGCGCCGAGCTCGCCGGACGCCCTTGACGCCTTGATCGTGCTGGCCACCGACGGGTACGAGGCCGCGGTTCCGCTGCTTCGCCACGCCCTTTACGACAGAGGCGAGCGGTTCTGGACGCGCCGTCCCGCACTCGCCACGATGATCGCCGTCGAGCTGTGGGACCCGGACACCCTGGCCGCCATCGCCGCATGGCTGGTGAAGGCGGGCCGGGCGTCGGGCTCGCCGCTGCTGCTCAGGCTCGGTCTCGCGCAGAAGGCGGTCGAGGCCATCCTGATCGGTGACATCGGGCAGGCGATCGCCACCACCGCGGAGGAGGCGGCGATCGCCGACGCGACCGGCGCTCCCCCGCTGCTCCATCACCGGCTGCATCTCGCCGCGCTGCGCGGCCGCCGCGACGAGGCTCTCGAGCTGTGCGAGGCGGCCACCGCGGCACCGACCACCGGATGGCCCGGGCAGGTCACGAACCTGCACTGGACAACAGCCATGCTTCACAACGGGCTGGCCGACTACCCGGCCGCGCTGGCCGCGGCCCGTAAGGCCACCGAGCACGGTGACCTGTTCCTCACCGGAGCGGCCCTGCCGGAGCTGATCGAAGCCGCGGTCCGTTGTGACGACCGCATCACCGCAGCGCAGGCGCTGGACTCCCTCACCGAGCGCACACAGGCCGGCGGAACCATCACCGGCCGGGGAGTCGCGGCCTACTCACGAGGGCTCGTGACCGGCATCGAGGATCACTACCGGGAAGCCGTCGACCTGCTCGCCGAGGGCCCGCTGCTCCCCTACCTGGCCCGGGCGCACCTCCTGTACGGGGAATGGCTGCGGCGCGAAGGGCGACGGCGTGACTGCCGCGAGCACCTGCGCACCGCCCACGAGCTGCTGTCCGGAGCCGGGGCGGAGGCATTCGCCCGGCGGGCCGCCGACGAGCTGCGCGCCGCCGGCGAGAAGGTCCCGGTCCGGTCCGAGCGAACGTACGGGAAGCTGTCCATGCAGGAGGTCGCCGTCGCCCGCCTCGTGGCCTCGGGCGCCACCTCGAACGAGGCCGCCGTCCAGCTCTACATCAGCAAACGCACCGTGGACGCCCACCTGCGCAACATCTTCCGCAAGCTCGGCATCAACTCACGCAGGCAGCTCAAGGATCACCCCGACCTCGCCGTCCAGGACAGACCCGACGGCCGGTGAGACTGCTCCCCGGAAGGGAACCGCTATCCGGCGTCGGGCACGAGGACGACCTTGCCGGTCACGGTTCGCGACTCGGCGAGGGTCAACGCCGCCGCGGCGTCGGAGAGCGGGAGCCTCGCGGCGATCTGCGGGGCGAGAGTGCCGTCGGCCAGCCGTCGCAGCACCTCGGTGAGGTCGTCGCGCAGGCGGGTACGGAAGGCGTCCGCGTGCCGGCGGCCGGCCCAGAAGTCGTAGAAGCCGGCGTTGCGGCCGTTGGGGAGGTAGTTCCAGAGCATCAGCCGGAAATACGACTTGAGGACCGGAAGCCGGGCATTGCCCTCGCCGTCCTTGGTGGCCGCGGTCCCGTACGACACCAGGGTTCCGCCGCGGCGCAGCAACTGCCACGACTGCCGCAGCCCGGTGCCGCCGACGTGGTCGAACACCGCGTCCACGCCGTTCGGGGCGAGCTGCCGGATCCGGTCGTACATGCCGGGGTCGCGGTAGCCGACCGGGGTCGCACCCAGCTTCCGCACCGTCTCATGGTGACGTGCCGACGCGGTGCCGATCACCGTGATCCCGGCGTGGCGAGCCAGTTGCACCAGCGTCGTGCCGACGCCGCCGTTGGCACCGAGGACCACGATCGTCCCGCCGCGGCGGACCTTGGCCATCCGGTGCAGCATCTGCCAGGCAGTGATCCCGTTGACGACGACGGTCTCCACCTCGGCCGCGTCCAGGCCGTCCGGCACGGGCACCAGGTCGGCGGCGTCCACCTGGACGTGGCTGGCCCAGCCGCCGATCTTGGTCACGGCGGCGTACCGCTTGCCGATCATCGTGGCGTCCACGCCGGGGCCCGCCGCGACCGCCGTGCCGACCACGTCGTAGCCGGGCACGAAGGGGAAGCTCGGCTGGTCGTAATACCTGCCACGGCGCATCTGCTGCTCGGCGAACGAGATGCCGGTCGCCTCCATCCGCAGCAGGATGTTGCCGGCGGCCGGTGTCGGCAGCGGCCGGGTGCGGATCTGCAACCCGTCCGGATCGACCTTGCCGGGCATGACGATCTCAAGGGCTGTGCCGGTCATCGAAAGCTCCTCGGTGGATTGTTGTCACGTGCTACTTGGCCGGCACCGCTGAGGGCCGTACACCGGTCTCCCGCAGGAACGCCGACGACAGGTGTCCGGGACTGCTGAAACCACAACGCCGGGCCACCTGGCTCACCGTCATTCCCTTCTCCAGAAGGTGCGTCGCGTGCGCGATACGCAGCCGGGTGAGGTACCGGCCCGGGGTCTCTCCCGTCGCCTGCTTGAACACCCGCAGGAAGTGATACGGGCTCAACCGCACTTCCTCGGCCAGCTCCGCCAGGCGCACCGGCTCGCTCAACCGGTCGCGCATGTACGCGATGGCCTTCCGCACGCGAACGTCCTCACGCCCCGTACGGTCCGCCGAGCCTCGCCGGCCGTCGCGGATCGCCAGGTGCACCACCAGAAATCGCGCGGCCGCATCGGCATAGAGCTCGTCCGCACCCGCCGCGGTGGCGGCGGCCAGCGACTTGAGCACCGCGCCGATCAGTTCGCCGCTGCCCGAGGCCGGATCCCGCGCCGGGGGTGCCGGGCCACCGAGCTCGGCAGCCGTCCGGCCGACCACCTCGGCGGGGAGATGGACGTGGATGGAGTGCATCGGCGCCGTCGTCTCGTACCGCAGGCGAGTCGGTACGCCCGGTGTGGCCATGCCGATCTCGCCCGGCGTGATGGAGGTGGTCCGCCAGCCTTCGCCGGTGTCGATGTGCAGCTTGCCGGCGCCGCCGGTGATCAGCCACAGGTGCGTGTCGGCCGAGGCCGGCATGACCATCTCACCGGCGGCCTCGAGGTGCTCGAACTTCTGGACGAGCAGCGAGCGCCATCCGGGCCGTTCCCAGCTGCACAACGATCGGCGGACGAACCGGTCCAGGTCCAGGCCGGCGTAGCCGCCCATCTCGAAGCGCGATTCCCTCTGCATCAGCGAGACCACTTCTCCGGTACGGGTGACGAGCAGCGCACGCGCAACCATTGCGTTACGCTGACTCACTTCTGTTACACCATATAACTGCCTCTCCATTTTCGTCAATCGCGATGGTGATAGCCTCTAACTCCAGTTAGTCGCGCGGAAATCGGAGAGGCTGACCCATGGACAGCGATGTGGTGAGCCCGCGCGAGCGCTACCGGGCGCAGGTGCAAGCCGAGATCAAGCAACACGCCTGGCAGCAGATCGCCACCACGGGCGTGTCGGCGTTGTCCCTCAAGGCGATCGCCAAGCACCTGGGCATGAGCGGCCCGGCCCTCTACCGGTACTTCGCCAGTCGCGACGATCTGATCACGGCGCTCATCAGGGACGCCTACCGCAGCCTCGCCGACGCCGTTCGCGAGGCGTACGACTCCGGCGCCGACATCGCCGCGCTGGCTCAGGTCGTACGCGCGTGGGCCCTGAGCGATCCCCACCGGTACCTGCTGATCTACGGCACCCCCGTGCCCGGGTACCAGGCGCCCGCCGACACCGTCGCGATGTCGCAGGAGATCATGTCCGTGCTGATCGCCGCCTACCGCAAGGCGGACATCCCGTCGCCGGAAACCCCTTTTGTCGCTCACCTCGACAGCCACCGGCACTGGTCGCCTGATCCCACGGCGCCGGCGGCCGTCCTGCGCCAGGCCATGACGTTCTGGACCCGGCTGCACGGCGTGCTGTCCCTCGAACTCGCCGGCCACTTCACCGGCATGGGCATCGACGCCGCGCTGCTGTACGCCGACGAAGTCGATTCACTGCGGCAGTAGAACCTCCTCGGCCGGTTGTTCCGATGGCTGCCGCCGCGCCAGCGGTGCCAGCGTGCGCTGGACGATGAAGTACTCCGCGACCAGCACATTGCCCAGCAGGGACAGCCACGCGGCCGACTCGTAGACAGAGCTGTATTCCAGTGACGGCATGACGTTCATCAGCGGCAGCAGGGCCAGCTGGTAGAGCCGCAGGGTCACGGCGGCGAACGTGAACGCGTAGTTGCGGACCATCCAGATCCGGTGCAACTGCACCTCACGGCGCCGGATCGCCCGATACGCCTTGGCGGCCGTGTACAACCACACCACGACCAGCCCGAAGAACGCGACCTGCAGCGTGAAGCCGCTCGGCGTCACCGCGGCGGAGTAGAGCGCCGCCAGCGCGGCGGCCAAGACCGAGATCAGGTACACCCGCCCCGCTATCCGGTGCGCCCTGGGGAAACGGGCCCGCAACCGCGGCACGAACTGCCACGGCCCGATGAGAAGTGCCAGGCCGGCAGGCACCCCGTGGATCACGAGACTCGTGTAGTACCCCGGGATGCTCATGTCGAGATTCGGAATGTTCGTACTTCCGACCAAATACGGCGGAACGAAGTAGGCCGTGATGCCGATCGCCAACACGGTGAGAAGACTCCACAGGGTCCACCACCAGCGGCGGCGAACGGCCCGTGACATGGTCGCAGTGGACACGCGAACTCCAATACCTGCGCGGGAACGAGAAGGAATGGGCGCAATGCGCGAAGTCGGCGGCAGCGGGCCTTCGCCTCGCCACAAGCGATGCCGATCAAGCGGCAACCGTAGGCGCAGGTGGACCATGAAGTCGATGCGGGAGATTGCGGAACAGCCAGCTTGAATTGCGGTCGGCCGGGGGGCACCTTTGCCGACGGGCGTGTGCCTACGCGCCGTTGCCGTCGAATAGGCAACTCGTGCCGATGCGACGAGGAACCAGGCCAGTTCATAGTCGGGTGCTCAGCACCGTACGCGCGGTGGGCGCGCGCCGTCGTCAAGGCCAGGCCGCTGGACCTCTACGTTCAGCACCTACGAAAAGGAGCACGATGATCTACCACAGCATCCGCATGAAGGCCAAGGCGGGCGTGACGCAGGAGCAGGTCGAGGAGGCGCTGGAGAGCATGCGCAACCAGGGCCGGGTCATCTCCGCGGTGAAGTCGTTCGTCGTCGGCCGCGACTTCGGAGGCGATTTCGACTGGGGTGGCGTGTTCGTCATCGAGGACCTCGACGGCTACTGGGAGTACCTGACGCATTCGGCGCACGCGCGCACCGACCGGATCGGCATGCCCCTGGTCGAGAAGTATGAGTCGTACGACATCACCGACGATGACGACCCGCAGATGGGAGAGAAGATCGCCGACCTGCACCGGCGACGGTACGAGAGCGACCCCGAGCTGGCCGCGCTGGTGGGCATGCTGCCGTAAGGCAACCTGTCGGCAGAGATCGTGGAGATGCCGACGGCGGGCCGGGGTCATCAATGCCCTCCGATTCTCTGTGACTCGCGTAGACCTCGAGGCTTAGTGTTCTAGTTCACTTGCTAGTACACTAGAACACTTTGTCGCCTGTTCTGTGGCAGTTTTGCATAGAGCTCCGGCCAGCGTTCATACGATGTACGCATGACACTCGATACACCGTACGCACTTGGGCGCAAGTTGACCGTCTCGCGCACCGACATACGGTCATGGCACCGTCCCCTCGTGATCATGACGGCGGCCATGTCCGTGCTCGTCGTCGTGGCGGGCATCGGCCTGTTCGCCGACGGTCGCGAACTCATGCACCAGTCGGTGTGGGCCAAACCGTTGAAGTTCGGTGTGTCGTTCGTCATGTACGGTGCGACGCTCGCCTGGCTGATACCGCAGCTGAGCCGGGCACGGCGCACGATGTGGACCCTCGGGACGGTCTTCGCCATCGCCGGGATGATCGACGTCGGGTTCATCGCGGTGCAGGCCGCGCGCGGCACCTACAGCCACTTCAACGTCGGCACCGACCCGTTCGACCAGATCGGGCAGCAGATCTTCTCCGGCGGCGTGTTCGGGCTGTTCGGCGCGAGCCTGATCGTCGCCGTCATGCTGCTCTTCCAGCGTGTCGGCGACGCGGTGCTCACCTGGTCCCTGCGTGCCGGGCTCGGCCTGGCCGTCGCCGGCATGGCGCTGGCGTCCTTCATCACCGGGTGGACGTCCTCGGCCGGGCCTCGCACGGTCGAGGACGCCTACGGCCGCCCGGTCCCGCTGGTGGGCGGGCACGGCGTCGGGGCACCGGACGGCGACGGCATGCCGATCACGAACTGGAGCATCACCGGCGGCGACCTGCGCGTCCCGCACTTCATCGGCCTGCACTCCATCCAGGTGTTCGTGCTCACGGCGCTGGTCCTCGCCGCCCTCGCGACCCGGGTGGGCCGGCTGCGCAGCGAACGCGTCCGCGCCCAGTCGGCCGGAGTCGTCATCTTCGGCTACGGCTCCCTGTTCGCCATCACCACCTGGCAGGCGCTGCGCGGCCAGTCGCTGATCCACCCCGACGCGGCCACAGGCATCGCATTCGCGGTGGCAGCCGCCATCACCGCGCTGCTGGCGGTTCTGGTCGTCACGGCGGCCCGTCGCGGCCAGTCGGCCCTTCGCGCCGAAGCGGCACGCCGCAGCGAACACGTCCGCCGGAGCAGGGCGGCGCGCCGCGATGAGCGCGCGCACGGCGGCGGGTTGGCGAGCACGAGCCAGGTCTCGCTCCTGACCGATCCGACCGCGCGAACCAGGGGGGAGTCCTAGCGCGACTCAGCCAGGTGGGAACCACGATCTGCTCATCCCGATGGCGGCCGAGGCGTGCCGCGCTCGGGCAGACGCAGCACGAACCGGCCCCCGCGGGGACTGTCCTGGGCGGTCGGGGTTCCGCCGTGGGCCTGGGCGATCTGCCGGGCGATCGGCAGGCCGAGCCCGGTGCCGCCGGGGTCGCGGACGCGGGAGGCTTCAAGGCGGATGAAGCGCTGGAAGATGACCTCCCGCTGCTCGGGGGCGATCCCCTCACCGTCATCGCTCACCTCCAGCGACACGACGCCGGCATCCAGCGTCAGGGTGACGGTGACGGCGGAGGTGGCGTGCCGTTCGGCGTTGTCCAGCAGGTTGTTCAGCAGCCGGGACAGCTCGATCCGTGAGCCGTCCACCATGACGCCGGGCGTGAGGCGGTGGCGCAGGTCGGTCTTGGTGAGGCGGCGCTCCAGCTCACCGGCGACCAGTTCGGTGAGATCGATCGGCTCGTGGCGGCCGGTGACGCCGGCGTCCAGCCGCGCTTCCTGGAGCAGGTCGCAAATGAGGGCCTGCATGCGTTCCACGCTGTCCAGGAGCGCGTAGGCGGGCGCGTCGACGCCGCCTACCGGCAGGGCAATCGGGTCACCCCCGCGTACGACTCCCTCATGGCCAAGCTGGTCGTGCACGCGGGCACCCGGGAGGACGCGATCGCCAGGGCACGGGAGGCGCTGGCCGCCTTCACGATCGCGGGTCCGAAGCAGAACCTGCCCTTCTTCACCGAGCTCCTCGACGAGCCCGAGTTCGCCGACGGCTCCTACAGCACCGCGCTGGTCGCGCGGATGCGCGCCACCCCAAGGAAAGGAAGCTGAGATGGGCCGGCAGATCACGTCCGACCTGGCGGCCAACGTCTGGAAGGTGCTCGTCTCCACGGGAGACAGCGTCGCCGCCGGCGACACGCTGGTGATCCTCGAATCCACGAAGATGGAGATCCCTGTCGAGGCCGAGACGTCCGGCGTCATCACCGCGCTGCCCGTCAGCGAAGGCGACGTCCTGGATGAAGGGGATCTGATCGCGGAGATCTCCTGACCCTTCGGACCGTGGCTTTCCGCTGAGTGTTGCGCCGGTGACGCTTGGTAGCGATGCTGGCACCATGGGCAGTGGAGGTCGGGGCCGCTGGGTGGTGTCGCCGGTCGCGCTCGCGGTGGTGCCGGTCGGGATCGGGCTGGTGGGGAATCTGGCGACCGGCACCGTTGAGGTGAAGGCTTGGTGGTGGACCCCGGCCACGTGGGTGTTGACCGGCGTGCTGGTCATGGTCGCCACCGCGTCGCAGATCGTGCAGTCGCGCGCTGTGCCGCAGAGCCGGGAGGCGGCGATGCGCAGCGCTGCGGCGGGTTTGCGACGGATGGTCCGCGAGCAGTGGGAGCACGAGACGGTGCTGCGGGGCGTTCGGCAGCCGGTGCCGTTGCGGGTGCGGTGGTCCTCGACCGATCGGCAGGTCGCGGAGACGCGTCAGGTGGTGCTGGACGAGCCGGAGACCACGTGGCAGGACAGGCCGTTGGAAGGCGACGTCACGCAGGTCGTCGAGAAGTTCTGCGAGCTGCCCCATCGGCAGTTGGTGGTGCTCGGAGAGGCGGGCGCGGGCAAGAGCGTCCTGGCGATGCTGCTCACCCTCGGGCTGATCGAGCGGTCGGTGGGGGACGACCCGGTCCCGGTGCTTCTGTCGATCACTTCCTGGAACCCGCAGGACGAGTCGGTACGCCGGTTCGCGGCTCGGCGGATGGCTGAGGATTATCCGATGCCGGCCGGTTTGTCGGAGGGCCGCTGCGTGGCGGAGCTGCTGATGAGCGAAGGCCTGGTACTGCTGGTGCTGGATGGACTGGACGAGCTCCCGGCCGAGTCGCAGGAGCGGGCGCTGCGGAGGCTGGACGAGTTCGCCGCGACAGGACGGCCGCTCGTGGTGACCTGCCGGGCCCGCGAATACCAGCGAGCCGTGGACGCCAGTCGTTCGATCATCTCCCGGGCCGCGGTCGTGGAGATCATGCCGGTCGATGTGGAACAGGCGATCGCGTTCCTGTCCCACCCCGAGCCGTTCCGGCATCGCTGGGAACCGGTTTTCACCCACCTCCGCCACGACGGCGAGGGTCCGCTGGCGCGGGTGCTGTCCACGCCGTTGATGGTCTCACTGGCCCGTACCGCCTACAGGCCCTCGAACACCGACCCCGTCGCCTTGACGCGCCTCGACAGCCAGGACGCCATCGCCGCGACGCTTCTGGACACGTTCGTGACCAGCGTTCATGACCCCGACCGGCCGATGCCGCCCGAAGGCCGGCCGGTGCGCCGCTACAGTCCCGCCGCCGCCCGGCGCTGGCTCGGCTGCCTGGCCCTGCACCTGCAGCTGGTGGGCAGGACGGAACTGGTGTGGTGGCAATTGTCCCCCGACCTCTTCACCTTCAATGCGGAGGTGATCAGGACCCGCGCAGTGCTGGCTGTCGCAGTCGGCGTGGGTGCCGGTGTCGGTGCCGCGGCCGGGCCCGTGCCGGGGGGCGCAGCAGCGCTCACCGTGTCCGCCGCGGCCTTGGCCGCGGCGGCGGGCCTGCTGCAGCCGCTGTGGCCCCACGCTTACCCGGCGTACACCCCCACCTCCTACTCGCTGGCTCGCGAACGTCGTCGCCGGGTCCTGGCGCTGCGGGCCGGATTCGGGGTCGCGCCGGGGCTGCTGACCGGGGTCATTCTCGGCAATCCGCTGATCGGAGCGGCCGGTGCCCTGGTCACCGGGCTACTCGCGTCGGTCATGCCCACCCTGCCCTCCAGGACCCGCCCTCGGGGCACCACTCCACGCGCCACGCTGAACGCCAATCACCACGCCACCGCCATCGCCGCCGCCCAGCACGGCATCACCGGCGCATTGGTGTTCACCGCCTCTGTCGCAGTGCTCGCCCCAGCATCAACCCTCTGGATCCCCGCCGTCACCGCGGCCGCCGTCTACGGATGGGTCGCAGCCTGCGGTGCGGGCCTGTGGACCTGGATCGATTACAAGATCACCCATCTTCGTCTTGCCGCCAAGGGCCGGCTCCCCTGGAGACTGTGGACATTCCTCGAAGACCAGCACCAACGCCAGACATTGCGCCAATCTGGAACTGCCTGGCAATTTCGCCACGCCTTGCTTCAACACCACCTCGCCGCCACCCCGTACACCCAGCACCTGTATGCCTGCGCCCGCCAAGGTGACGCGGGCGCCCTTGGACGCATCGCCGACCGGCTGGTCGAAGAGGACCGGCTTGATGAGGCCATCACCATGCTCGGCGCCTGGGCCGACCACGACGCCTCCGGCACCGCCGCGTCGGCCAGCCTGAAACTGGCCGACTTGCTGGCCAAGCACGACCGTGTCGAGGAACTGCGCACCCGTGCCGACGCGGGCGACGGGCATGCCGTCGCGATACTGGCCTACCGGCTGGAACGACAGGGCCGGATCGAGGAGGCCATCACCGTACTCCGTCCCCACACGGACCGAGGCTCCGCCCCGCAGCTGGCTCGGCTCCTCGCCCGCCACGACGGCGCCCAGGAGGCCATCGACCTGCTCAACGCCCACCCCGACCAGGACGACAACTGGACTCTCATGATGGCCGAGCTGCTGGCTCAGCAGGGCCGGACTGAAGAGCTGCGCGTCCGCGCCGACCAAGGCGACCGGGCCGCCGGCAACCAACTGGCCAAACTGCTCGCCGAACAGGGGCGCGTAGAAGAACTGCAGGCCCGCGCCACAGCAGGCGACCCCGACGCCGCCTTCCGGCTCGCCCTGCAGAGCTGCGTGGAGGACGCCATCACCCTGCTGCGCCCCCATGCCGACCAGGGTGACTGGGCCGCCGGCGACCGGCTGGCCCGGCTGCTGGCCGAACAGGGGCGCGTGGAGGAACTGCGGGCCCGCGCCACGGCAGGCGACCCGCACGCGGCCCACAGCCTCGCCCGGCTGCTTGCCCGACAGGGGCGGTTGGAGGATGCGGTCACCCTGCTCCTGCACCACGCTGTCCCAGCGGTTCAATCCGTCGAAGCGTATGCCGTCCTGCCGTTGCTCAGCCATCTCCTGACGATGCTGGGGCGGGAGGAGGAGGCCATCACCGTGCTCCGCGCCCACGCCCATCTGGGCAACACCGTCGCCGTCAGCCTGCTGGCCGACCGCGGTCTCGCGCCTGAGCGCGCAGAAGGGGCCGTTTGAACGCGGTACAGGGTCGGCGCCACCGGAGCCGCCCGGCGCGTTGACCTCAAGCAAGGTTGAGGGGACAGGATGACGGCATGACCTCTCCTCAGTACGGAAAAGCGCTGGTCCTCGGTGCCGGCGGAGTTGTCGGCACGGCGTGGCTGTCGGGCCTCGCCGCAGGGCTGCGCCGCGAGGGCATCGACCTCGCCGAGGCCGACCTCATCGTGGGCACCTCTGCCGGCGCGATCGTCGCAGCCATGCTCACCACCGGCCGGGCCCTGGCCGATGTGGAGACGCTGCCGCCCACGCGCGCCGGACGTTCCGGGCCACCGGACCTGGCCGCGATGTCACAGGCGTTCGCCACTCTGGTCGACCCGACCCTGGAACCGGATGACAAACGCCGTCGAGCCGGGCGCATCGCGCTCGCTGCCGAGGCCCCGTCCGAAGACGGACACCTGACCGGGATTTCCTCCCTGGTCGAGACCGAGAAGTGGCCCGACCGTCCCTTGCTGATCACCGCAGTGGATGCCGAGACCGGCGAACCGAAGGTATGGGACCGCGACGGCGAGGCGACCCTGGTCGAGGCCGCGGCGTCGAGCTCCGCGTTTCCCGGAACGGTCGCTCCGATCACCGTCAACGGCCGCCGCTACATGGACGGCGCTCTGCGCAACGGCGTGAACGCCGACCTCGCCGCCACCGCCGTGACCCGCGTTTTCATCGAGCCGATGGCCGACCGTTTCCCGGCGAGCGACCCTCGGGACGTGCGCATCGGCCCGGATGCCGAGGCGTTGGCGGCGTTCGGCCCCGACCTCGGAAACCGGGAGGCATGGACGCCTGTCTACCGCGCCGGAGTCCGGCAGGCCCCGCAGGTCGCCGTGGTGCTGCGTCCTGTCTGGGACGCGGCCCCCGTCACCTGATCAGCAACAGCCGGCACCCTGCTCGTCGGCAGCGCCGTTGTGATCGTCATCTCGTTCCTCCGGTGAGATGATCTCCGCGGACGCGCGGCGAACCTCAGGCTCCCGCCCCCGTACCTGCTCGTGACGGATCGCCGGCCCCCACCCCCCGCTCCGGAGGCAGCACATGCCACAGCCAGATCCCCGTCACCCCCTCATCGGGCGCAGAGCCTTCGGCCTCCGAGTCGCCGCGGCCTCGTTGACCGTCGCACTCGGTCCCGCCTTGTCCGCGAACGCGACGACGTCCAGACGGCGGGCGACACTGTCCGACAGCACGGCCTTCGACGAGACGACGCTGTGGGACAACACCGTGGATCCGCTGGAGAGCTACCACGTCCACGGGCTGGCCGTGCTGCCGGACGACACCATCCTGGTCGTCACGGAAGGCCGCCACGAGGTGTGCGACGCGGGCCCCCGAGACCTGCTCGTACGCCGTAGCCCCGACGGCGGCGACACCTGGCAGCCGACCCGAACGCTGGTCGCCTCGGTCGGAGGCCAGTCGTGGGGGAATCCGACCTTCGTGGTGGACCGGCTCACCGGCGGCATCTTCCTGTTCTACATGCTCTCCACCCGGCTGCCGGAGAACACCGGTTGCTCCGGCGACAAGGGCGACCTCTTCATGATCTCCAGCGAAGACGGCGGTCTCACCTGGAGCGCGCCGCGCGATATGTCAGGCCTGTTCAGCCAGTTCCCCTACGAATGGACGCTGCACGGTCCCGGCCCCGGACACGGCATCCAGCTGGACAACGGCCGGCTGCTGCTCAACTGCGCCCACCGCCGCGAGGTCACCGGCAACACCGTCGCCGAACGCCGCTACGGCGTGGCGTCGATCTACAGCGACGACCACGGCAAGACCTGGCACGCCACCGGGGAGGTGCCTGTCTCCGCCGCCTATCCCATCAACGAGGCCAGGCTGATCCAGAGGTCCGACGGCACGGTGCTGATCAACGGCCGGGCCGCGGCGGGCGGCAACCGGCAGCGGATCGTGTCGGTCAGCGCCGATCGTGGGCTCAGCTGGTCGCCGCCGCAGCTCGACGGGGCCGCCGGCACGTTCAACGCCGTGGACGCCAGCCTGCTGCGCTACACGGGCGGGCCGGGCACGTCCGAAGTGAGCCGGGTGTTGTTCAGCCGCCCCGACTCCCCCGTCCGTACCAACCTGACCGTGTCGATCAGCTACGACGACGCGCACTCCTTCCGCTACAGCCGCGTGATCCACGAGGGCCGGTCGTACTACTCCGAGCTCGGCCGGCTCTCCGACGGCAGGATCCTGCTCCTCTACGGCCGTGACGGCGACGACCCGAGCTTCCCCCGCCGCGTGGTCATGAGCCGGTTCTCGCTCGAATGGCTGAGCGGCGGCCGCGACAGCCTGTCCGGCGGCCCCGGCTACACCGAACGTCTCATCGACCTCACCACCGGCGCCACCACGTCCGGCGGCACCATGTCCGTCGTCCAGGACCCCATGGCCCGCGGCGGGAAACGGGTGGCGTTCACCACTTCCCAGACCGGCACGTACTTCGAATACACCGTGAACGTCCCGGCACCGGGAACCTATGAGTTGCTGCTGCGCTACTTCCGTACCGCTGACGGAGGTCTGGTCACCGTCTCGGTCGACGGCGTCAAACCCCGGGCCGCGCTGGTGGACACCACCGCCGACCGGGCTGACGGCCACGACGTCGCGCAACTCGGCAGCCTCGATCTGACGGCCGGGTCGCACAAGATCCGGTTCACCGCTTCCGGGGTGGGCCGCGGCGGCGGCAGGCTGGTCTCGCTGGACACGCTGAGCCTGATCGACGCGCCCTCCCAACCCGACGTACGGGAAGAGGCGGTGGTCGACAACGACGAACTCGGCTACGAAATCATCAGCGGCACCTGGTCTGCCAGCTCGAGCGTGCCCGGCTACCGGGGCGGCAACTACCACTACGCCCCCGCCGGTACGGGCGGACACGTCGTCCGGTGGCGGCCCGTGGTCCCGCTCACCGGCGACTACGAGGTACAGGTCTCGTACACCGCGCACGAGAACCGCGCCGGCAACGCGCCCTTCACGGTCCGTCACGCCAGTGGCACGACGCTCGTACGCGTCGATCAGCGCAGGAGCGGAGCGACGGAGGCGCGCGGCGGTTCCTGGGTCTCGCTCGGCACGTACCGCATCAGCGAGGGGGTGGGCCGGGTCGAGCTGAGTAACAACGCGAACGGCGTGGTCATCGCCGACGCCGTCCGGCTGCTCCGCGCACCTGGATGACATGGCGTCCGCAGAACGCCGGAAAATGCGACAGAAGGTGTCGGGTTTTTGGTCGAGGATCGTGTCACCGGTCGGCAGATGTGGACCGGCCCCACGGATAGACAGGACCTCGATGCGCGAAACGCCAGAAGATCTCAGAAGGCTCCAGGCCCTCCTGGACGCCTCCCTCTCCCGCTCCACCTCGCACCTCCGCTCGATCATCAACACCGAGAGGACGCTGACCGCAGAGCAGCTCACCGGACTCCTCACCGGCATGTGCACCCTTGCCCTGTCCACCGTGACGGCCAAGGGCGAGCCGCGAATCAGTGGCGCGGACGGGCATTTCCTGCACGGCAAGTGGCACTTCGGCACGGCGCCCGGCGCCGCCAAGGCCCGCCACCTGGCCGCCCGCCCCGCCGTCAGCGTCGCGCACATGCGCGGGGAGGACCTGGGCGTGTTCACGCACGGCACGGTGGAGATCCTCAACCCCCAGAACGGCGAGCCGGCCGAGGACTGGCCGGACCTGCTCGCGTACTTCAAGGACTTCTACGGCGACGACGCCTTCGACTGGGACAACGACGTGGTCTACTACCGGCTGCACCCGCACTGGATGACCGCCTACGCCCCCGACATCGCCAAGCTCACTGCGGCGTCGCACGAGGGGGACGAAGGTTGACCGCATTCGTACGGGACGTCGAGACCATCGAGGTGGTGAGGGCTCGTACCAACAATCTGCGGGACGTGTCGGTGAGCATCCCCAAGGGCAGCTTGTCGCCTTCACCGGGGTGAGCGGCAGCGGCAAGAGCAGCCTGCTCGGCGCGCTCGGGACGAGCGTGGAGGCCGCCCTGCCACAGAGCTGTCCGGCGGCGAGGCGCAGCGGCTGAAGCTGGCGTCCGCGATCCAACGCGGTGCGGCGAGCCGCAGGGCCGGCCTCGTCGTTCTCGACGAGCCCGTCTCGGGCCTGCACCCGTCTGACCTCCAGCGGGTGGTGGACGCGCTCGATGTGCTGCCGTCGCGACGGCGGGCACCCCGACCGCCGGCTTCTTCCGGCGGTACGCGGCGGGCCTGCCGCTCCTGGAGGCGCGATCTTGTTAGGTGTCCCCGGCCGCTCGTCGTGATCGGGTGGCTGTTGTCGGCTCCGTCGGCCTGCAATGAGGTCGCATACGTGACCGGCGCGACGATGTCGGCGTTGCGGGGCTGGGAGCCTTGAATCCTCATCGGAAGGATCATTAGGCTCTCATTTGGTGCCTGCATTGGAGGTACGGTGGCCCCGGACTCAGCCTCCGAAATCGACCATATTTCGGCCGGATACGACCCCGATCCCGCGCTGTCGATGTCCTTGCATGCCGATGCCTACACCGATGTGAAGTGGTTCGACGTCGACCAGCGGGCGATCTTCGCGCGTACGTGGCAGTGGCTGTGCCATGTGGAGAAGCTGCGGGAGGCAGGCAGCTACGTGACGGGCACGGTGGCCGGCATGCCGATCGTCGCCGTCCGGGACGAGGCCGGCACGCTGCGGGCGTTCTACAACGTGTGCAAGCATCGGGCGCACGAGCTACTGTCCGGTTCCGGCGTCCGGCGCAGCATCGTGTGCCCGTACCACGCCTGGAACTTCGACCTGACCGGCCGGCTGAGGCGAGCACGCAACACCGGTGCCATGCCGGGCTTCGACCCCTCTGCGGTGTGCCTGGATCAGATCCAGGTTGCCGAGTTCGGCGGCATGGTCTACGTCAACCTCGACTCCGGGGCGACCCCGCTGCCGGAGCAGGCCGGAGGGCTGGGGGCGGAGATCGAAGCGCGGGCGCCGGACGTGGCCAAGCTGACCCTCGCCCGCCGGCTCACTTACGACATCGCCTCCAACTGGAAGAACGTCGTCGACAACTTCCTGGAGTGCTACCACTGCCACGTGGCCCACAAGGACTTCGTGTCCCTGGTCGACATGAGCACCTACAAGGTCACCACGTACGGGATCTACTCCAGCCATATGGCCCAGGCGGGGAAAGCGGAGAACACCGCCTACGACGTGTCGGGGGCGACCGTCACCGAGCACGCGGTCTGGTGGCTGTGGCCCAACACCTGCCTGCTGCGCTATCCCGGCCGCGGAAACTTCATGGTGCTGCAGATCGTCCCTGACGGCCCGGAACGCACTCGCGAGATCTGGGACTTCTATCTGGAGACCGCGGAGCCGAACGAGGCCGAGCTGGACGGCATCCGCTACATCGACGAGGTTCTCCAGGTGGAGGACATCGCCTTGGTGGAGAGCGTCCAGCGCGGGATGCGCACTCCTGCCTTCACCCAGGGGAAGATCGTCTACAACCCCCAGGAGTCCGGGTTGTCCGAGCACGCGGTCCACCATTTTCACGGCCTCGTCCTCGACGCCTACCGACATGAGCTGGAGCGAATCAGCTCACCACGGGTCACGCCGTGAGGGCGGCCGCGGCTTCCCGGTAGATGACGCTCGGGTCCTCGGACAGCCACGCCTTCACCTGGTGGCTCCAGGCGTCGGCGAGCACCTCTGACCGGTGCGCCTCGATGCCGTCGAGGGCTGCCGCGACGATCGTCTCGGGGGCGGTCTTGTCGCCGTCGTACCAGGCCATCATGTCGGTGTCCGCGGCGCCGAGGTGCAGGCCCGTCACCAGAGTGCGCTGGTCGGCCAGCTCCAGGCGGACGCTGTTGGTGAGCGCCCACTCGGCGGCCTTGGCCGCGTGGTAGGCGCCCGCGCCGTTGAAGGCGAGCCACGAGATCGCCGACAGGACGTTGAGGATCGCGCCGTCGGCCAGTTGGGGCGCGAAGGCGCGGATCACGTTGAGGGTGCCGTAGAAGTGGGTGTCCATCTCGCGGCGGATCGTGTCGAGGTCGCCGGTGACGAGGTTCGCGCCGGTGGAGATGCCCGCGTTGTTGATGACGATCTTGACGTCCGATGCGGCGGCGGCCGCGGCGGCGACCGACGCCGGGTCTGTGATGTCCAGGGGCAGCGGGATGACTCCTGGTACGTCGATGAGGTCGGGACGGCGGGCGGTGGCGTACACCTTGCCGGCGCCGCGGTCGAGGAGGGAAAGGACGAATTGCCGGCCCAGGCCCCGGTTGGCGCCGGTGACCAGCACATGTGCTCCGTTGATCTGCATACCGGATAGGCTAAAACCTGACGTTGACGTCAGAGGCAAGGGTTGTGATGGAGGTCACGATGCGTATCGGCGAGTTGGCGGCGCGGTCGGGCGTCAGCGTACGGGCCTTGCGTTACTACGAGGAGCAGGGGCTGCTGGAGGCGGGCCGGAGCGGCTCCGGGCAGCGTCACTATCCCGAGTCGGCGGCCGACCGCGTTCAGCTGATCCAGATGCTCTACTCCGCCGGCCTGTCCAGCCGGACCATCGCCGAGCTGCTGCCCTGCGTCGATGCCAAGGTCAGCACCCCCGAATCACGTGCCCGGCTGGCCGCCGAGCGTGATCGCATCGATGCCCAGATCGCCGCGTTGACCCGTACCCGTGACAAGCTGGACACGGTCATCGCCTTCGCCGGAAGCCCGGCCAGCGGCTGCGCGTGGATCGCGGACGGAGACGTCGCCGCGCAGGTGAGCCACTCCGCGGCGTCATGATCGTACGGGCGCTCCCGCGCTGCACGCGTCACAACGGGCGCAGGTGCTCGATCGTGACGCTGTGCTGCTCGGTCAGCCGCTGGGCGATCAACGAGCGGTGGCAGGCCTCGGCGTCGCGCTCGACACAGAGCAGCGCCGCGGTCCCGCTGCTCGGCAGCGCCGACACGATCGGCGTGAGGTCGGCGCGGTCGAGGATCTCGGTGATGTAGCGGCGGGTGTACTCGGCGGCGAGCTCTCGGCGCGAGCGCTTGCCGACCCCCTGGCGGTCGTCCTCGGCGTACTGGAGCCGGCGTAACTCGGTGGTCGGGGCGAGCTCAAGGTGGTGCTCGTAGGTGATCCCGGCATGGGCGAGGGCCGCCTGCAGCCGGAGCGAGTTCGCCCAGGCGTACTCGGGTCCGCGGACACCGCGGCGCTGGCGTACGTCGAGCAGCAGGCGGACGTCCGCCTGCCGCAGTCGTTGCAGGAAGGACTCGCCGTCGAAGCCGTACACGCCGATTGTCACCATTCTGAGCACCGGAAATCACCCACCTGCCTACCAGCTCGTGCCGCCTCCGCCAGTGCGGCCCTGCCGGAGGCGGCGAGCCCCATCACGCGACGGCGGTCCCCTCAAGCTCGACCATCAGGTCGGGGATCGCCAGCCGCGTCACCCCGAGCATCGTGGTGGACGGCGCCACCCCGGCGGCGCCCAACCGCGACGCCAGCACGCCGTAGTGCTCGAAGAGCCGATCGACGTCGGTGGTGTAGACGTTGAGCCGGACGAGGTTCGCGAGGGACATGCCGGCCTCGCCGAGCACGGCCTCCAGGTTGTCGAGGCTCAGCGCCAGCTGCGCCGCCATGTCCTCGGCATGCTGGGGCTTGCCTTCGCCGCTCATCGCGGTCTGCCCGGAGCAGTACAGGGTCCGGGTGTGCCCGGAGACGATCTCACCCTGGTTGTAGCCCATCTCCACCGACCACGCCCACGGGTTGACCGCCGTTCGCTCCATTGCCACATCAGCTCCATTCGATTGATGCACGTAGATCGCGTCATCTTCTTGGTCGCGCTGATGAGCCTCCCAACAAATCACGACATCCTGTGTCGTGTATTGCTTGTAATGTTTCCGTGTGCGTGCCGACCGGTTGGTCTCGCTGGTGCTGCTGCTGCGGCAGCACGGTCGGCTGTCCGCGGTCGCGCTGGCCCGCGAGCTGGAGGTATCCACCCGCACCGTGCTGCGCGACATCGAGGCGCTGTCCTCGGCCGGCGTCCCGGTCTACGCCGAACGCGGCCGGCACGGCGGTTTCGCGTTGTTGCCCGGTTTCCGTACCGAGCTCACCGGACTGAACCACGACGAGGCCCTTGCCCTGCTGATCGCCGGATCGCGGCGCGGCGCGCAGGCGTTCGGCCTCGGCTCGGCGCTCGCTTCGGCGATGCTCAAGGTGGTTGACGCGCTGCCCGAGAGCTATCGGGACACCGCGGCCGGCGCGGCCGAGCGGTTGCTCATCGACCCGGAGACCGACCTCCTCTCGCGTCGGCTGGTCGCCGAGGAGGTGCCTGACACCGTGGTGGCCGAGGTCCGGCGCGCGGTGCTCGCCGGGCACAAGCTGCGCATCCACTACGCGGCTGTGGACCAGAGCCCGAAGTGGCGCACGGTGGACCCGATCGGCCTGGTCACGGTACGCGACCAGGGCTACCTGTTGGCCACGAGGTCTGGCGAGGACCGCACCTACCGGCTGTCCCGGGTCCTGGCCGCCCAGGAACTCGCCGAACCCGCGCAGCGACCGGACCGGGTCGATCTGGACCGGGCCTGGCAGGAACGCAGCACGCGGTTTCGGGCCGGCGGCGACCAGGTCATCGTGCTGCTACGGGTGAATCCGGCGCGGCGGGAGGACCTGCTGGGCACCGCGCTGGCCGTTCGCGCCGAGGAGGCCGACTCGGACGGCTGGCTGCGGATGGAGGTGGCCTTCCAGGATTCGAGACACGCCGAGTGGGCGGTGTGGCAGCTCAGCACGAACGCGGAAGCCCTGTCCCCGCAGTGGTTGCGCGACTCCCTGCGTAACCGCGCCACCGCGCTCGCCACCCGCTACGGAGTGTCGTCCTGAGAGCCGGCCGGTCTCCGACGCGATTACGTCGAGCGGCTTGCCGCTCTCCGACACACAGGCATCGCGTCAGGCTGCCGCCGGACGGAGGACGCAGAACTCGTTGCCCTCCGGGTCGGCGAGGACGATCCACGGGACGTCGCCCTGGCCGACGTCGGCGAGCGTCGCGCCGAGGGTCTGCAGCCGGGCCACCTCCGCCGCCTGATCCTCACCGCGGTACGGCAGCAGGTCGAGATGGACGCGGTTCCACACGGTCTTCGCACCGGGCGCTGTGCGGAGGAACTCAAGATACGGCCCGACACCCTTGGCGGAGCGCAACCGCGCGTGATCGTCGGTCACCTCGTGCACGGTCCAGTCCATCGCCTCGCCCCAGAACCGGGCCATGGCCCGCGGGTCCGCGCAGTCGACCACCACCGCGGCGATCGGCCCGGTGTCCCGGTAGATCTCCCGAGGCTCCAGCACGCAGAACACGTTGCCCTCCGGGTCGGCCAGCACCGTCCACGGGACGTCACCCTGGCCCACATCGGCGGGTGTCGCACCGAGCTCCTTCAGGCGCGCGACCAACTCCGCCTGATGGGCCGCAGAGGTGGTGGCGAGATCGATGTGCACGCGGTACTTCACCGATTCGGGGTCCGGGACGGTGACGACATCGACGCAGACGGCGGTGGGGTCCGGCCAGACGAAGCCGATGGGCTCGACGTTGGTCACACCGGGTCCCTCGCTGGAAACACCCCAGCCGAGCGCCTCCGCCCAGAACCGGCCGAGCGCCGAGTCATCCCGAGCCTTGAAATTCACCTGAACGAATTGCAGCCCCATGGCGCCCACCCTATGCCCAGCAAATACCGGCGGTAGCGGGCAGGTCGGGGGACTTCTCCGAGCGGCCGAAGGCTCTGGGCGGGCGGCAACGGGACCCGCGGAGCGTTCGGGAACCGAGCCGCCCGCGTAAGTGGCCGCCTCAGACAATCTCGGCCGTACGTGAGCCCATCTACCGCCTTACAGCCCGGCCTGAGCTGGCCTTTCTCGCCATCGGATCACCTGTCAAACGGCGCGTACGCCCGTACGGAAATGCCCGTCGAACAGGCTGACAACACCGATCTTCTACCGGACACGCGAGCGAACCGAAACGTTGGATCCCGCCAGACCGGATTCGCCCCAGCCCCTGAACCAGGAGTAACGATGAAGCTGCCCTCACGCGCCGCCGCCCTCATGGCGGCCGTCCTGTTCACTTCGCTGACAGGAGTGTACGAGGCGTCGGCGGCGACCCAGACGGCTGACGCTGAGGCCCTTCCGAACGTGAACATGGAAGCCACCGTCAAGGCGGCCCAGATCGACCCGCGGCGGCCCGACAGCACGCTGACTCCGGGCGCCAAGGCCAGCGTGCTCCTCGTCGAGCAGGCGCTGCGTGACGGACGCTTTCTCGACGCGAAGTGGGTGGACGGCTACTTCGGCTCCACGACGGTCACCGCCTACGCGAAGTACCAGAAGTCGCTCGGCCTCAGTGGTCTCGACGCCAACGGCCTGCCAGGCAAGACGTCGCTCACCAAGCTCGGTGCCGGCCGCTTCAAGGTCACCGACGTCATCGACCCGGGCGCCCGGGTTTCCACCGGCGGTTTCGTCATCAACGCTCGCACACGAAACATGCTGGCGGAGGCCAAGCGGCTGCTCGGTCGCGACCTCAAGCTGGATCAGGGCTCGTACAACCCCGGCGGCGACCCCACATCCGCGGGCACCCACGACGGCGGGGGCGTCGTCGACATCTCGGTCAAGGGGATGAACTCCGCCACCCGCACGGCGACCGTCCGCGCGTTGCGCCTCGTCGGCTTCGCCGCATGGCTGCGTAACCCCCAGCAGGACGACTGGCCGTGGCACATCCACGCCACCGCCATCAACGACACCAGCCTCTCCGGCCAGGCCCAGCACCAGATCGGTGACTACTACCTCGGCCTGAACGGGCTCGCCGGCCGCGGCCCGGACGACGGCCCGAAGGTGACCATCCGTACCTGGGAGGAGTACCAGCGCCGCTGACTCCTCCATCCGAAACCCAGACTCCGCACATAGAAAAGGAACAGCACATGAGAACGCTCGCCAGGATCCTCACCGCGACGACCGCAGCGATGGCACTCAGCGGGACGGTCCTCGCCACCGCATCGCCCGCCTCGGCCGCGAACCGCGACGGCGTCTGCGATACCGGCGAATTCTGCTACTACTTCAACAGCAACAACCAAGGGTCGGTCTCCGACTTCACCGGATCGATCGACGACTACGCCACCACCCAGCCCACCTGCTACGACTTCAAGGGCCCCGGCGAGGGCAAGGGCAAATGCATCAAGAACGCCGCCGCCTCCGTCTGGAACCGCAGCAGCAAAACCGTCCGCGTCTACTTCAACAGCGGCCACACCGGCACCTACCAGGACTTCGCCGCAGGCGCCAAGGGCAACCTGAACGCCACCCTCAAGAACCAGAACGCCTCGCACCAGTTCAGCCCGTCGTCGTCGCCGTCGCGCAGCAACATGTCGACCTCGCTCTACAAGGCCAGCGGCACGATCACCTGCGGCTTCGACGGTTACACCTCCACCTCCGGCCGGCACGAAGGCATCGACATCGCCCGCGGCCTGGGCTCGAACGTGTACAACCTGGTGGCGGGCCAGGTCATCAACGTCGTACGCGGATCCACCGGCAGGGCGGGACTTTCCACGATCGCCGTCTACAACGCCGCATCGAACAAGACGGTGATCTACCTGCACTCCGCTCCGTCGTCCTCCCTGCGCGTGGGCCAGCAGGTCAGCCGCGGCCAGATCATCGCCACCGAGTCGTGGCATGGAGTGTCGAGCCGTTCATCCGCGCACACCCACGTCGAGATGCGCCCCGGACGGGTCACGCGTGCGGCCAAGAGCGTCGGCGACCCGCACCTGGAGAACCCGAACCCGACCTCGTTCTGGAACTCCCAGGGCTACACCGTCCGATAACGCTTCGCGGCCACCGACAAGATGAGGAAGACAACTGTGCCTTTACGAACTGTCCGGCTGATCTCGCGGCTCGCGGCCGCGGCGACCGCCGTGATGGCGCTCGGCGGGACGGTCCTCGCCACCGCATCGCCCGCCTCGGCCGCAAGCCGCGACGGTGTCTGTGACACCGGCGAATTCTGCTACTACTTCAACAGCAACAACCAGGGATCGCTCTCCGACTTCACCGGATCGATCGACGACTACGCCACCACCCAGCCCACCTGCTACGACTTCAAGGGCCCTGGCGAGGGCAAGGGCAAATGCATCAAGAACGCCGCCGCCTCCGTCTGGAACCGCAGCAGCAAAACCGTCCGCGTCTACTTCAACAGCGGCCACACCGGCACCTACCAGGACTTCGCCGCAGGCGCCAAGGGCAACCTGAACGCCACCCTCAAGAACCAGAACGCCTCGCACCAGTTCCTGAGCTCCACAACGCCGACGCCGACCGGGTGCAAGACCGACGGCACGGACACCAAGCTGCCCACGACGATCCTCGTGTACCGGAAGTCCCTCGATCGCGTGGAGCGGGTGGAGTTCAAGACCTACGTCAAGAACGTCCTGCCCAACGAGTGGGTGTCGAGCTGGCCGAGCGAGTCCCTCAAGGCCGGGGCGATGGCCGTGAAGAACTTCGGCTGGTACTGGGCGCTGCACTCCAACCGCAAGACGGCAGACGGCCGGTGCTTCGACGTCTACGACCACACGTCGAGTCAGGTGTACAAGCCCGGCTCCGCGAAGGCGGTGACGAGCGCCGCGGTGGACGCGACCTGGGGCACCCGGCTGACCCGCAGCGGGAAGATCTTCCGAGCCCAGTACTGCTCCACGACGACGGCGTGCGGAAATTGGGTCGACGGCGACTGGATGTCGCAGTACGGCTCTCGCGATAAGGCCAGAGCGGGCTGGAGCTACTCCAGGATCCTCCAGAACTACTACACAGGGATCGTTCTCGGCTCCTGACTCCCCTGAGACCGTCCGACTCCGGTTCCCCGGCGTGCCACGCACGTCGGGGAATCAGAGTCCGTCGACGATGATCTGGAAGTTGATCGGCCGGCTTCCGGGGAACACGACCGCTCCCGAAGCGTCCACCATCTTGAATCGCACGTAGCACAAGCCCGGCTTCTTGGGCGTGGTGATGTCGGTCCGGATGTCGACCGTCTCGCCAGGTTGCGTGTCCTTGATCGGCACGTCGGAGATGGTCTGGCAATGGTCAGCCTGCTGCGTGGGGTCGAGGCGCCGCAGCGAATATCCCTTCCACGGCACGGTCCCGGCGTTCTTGAGCCGCCATACCTTGGTCATGGTCTTGCCGGGACCGACGCGCGTGCAGTCGGCCAGCGTGACGTCCTCGATGAACGCGGCCGCATCGCCCTTGTACAACGGCGGGGACCAAGGCGGGTTGGTCGAACGCACCGGGCAATCGGCTGGGGACAGCGCGGCGATCGATGGGCTGCCGGTCGGGTCCGGGCTGTTTCCCACGGGCTCGGAGCCGCGATTGACGACGACCACGACGAGGACCGCTGCCCCCACGATGACAGCCACTGCTGCGAACGCGGCCGCGCTGGTCAGCCGTAATCGTCCTCTGCTCCTCGGCGCGGGGAGCAGAGGCTGGATGCTGCCCGCGAGCTCGTCGGACGGCGGCCGCGGCGTAGGCACGGATGCCGAGGTCTCGCCGACCAACCGGGGCGCTTGCATTGTCCGAAGCTCTGTGGCGGACACTGCGAGTCCACCGGACAGACCGTCCACCGAGGCGTCCACGCGGATCGCGGGATCCCCGGCGCTCGTCGATCTGACCGCCTGGTTCGCCCTCTCCCAGAGTTCGCGGTACGCGGCCGGGTCCGCGTTACACACCTTGACGAATTCGACGGTGGTCTCCCAACTCGGGAGCCGGTTACCCTTCGTGGCTTCATGCAACGTCGTGTGAGAAATCGCCCCTGACCGGCCGGACATCTCACGGAATGGTGGGTTGCCGACCGCGTTGCGTAACTCCCGCAGCGTCGCCGCAAAGTCCTCGATTATCTCCGCCCGTGCACGCCTGTCGTCCACCGTGTGAAGGTAACAGCACTCACGGTCGTCACTCAACTCGAACCGGAATCGGTGCGAAGCCGGGCAAGATGAGCGCGCAAAAGGCCGTACGGCTCATCCCGCTGCGGCTTGAAGTAGCCCCTGACCAGGCCTTACAGGCCAGCATCCTGGTCGAACACGACGAAGGAGACCGGACCTCCGCCCCCACCCAATAATGCTGGATATAGGGACACCACGTTGACCGGAACGCCCTTAACCGAGCCGGTCCCGGCGGCGTATGTTCAGGTCGATGATTCGTGCGGAGTCCATGGCCAGGGGCCGGAATATTACGCAACGGAGCGGCTCGGTCACGGCTTTAAATACGGTGTGGCTGGCCCGGGATAATTACTGTCGGCTTTTAATCCGCAGCCGGACTCTTTCCCTCCCTCCCGGAATCCGCAGGGCCGCCTTCGTGTCCGCACCGGCGGCGTGAGCGAGCGTGGCCGCGACCGAGCGGCTGGACCACGAGACCGAACTCGCCGTGGTTCCGCTGGGACGCCACTCCGGCAGTGAGGGTTACTCCGTCGTGAGCCGTTCGTGGCCGCCCCGGACAGGCGACGACCCGAGGCCTTGATTACGGATTGTTCAACCACTATGACCGCGCGTTTCCCTGAGCCGGACCTCGTGCGGGACCCCCGTTGAGCGAAGCGTCCAAGGTGGGAGGGCCTTTGTAGCTCTTTTGGATGTTCTTTGTACGCGGGGCTCCCAATCTTGATCACCGGCAAGGGCGCTACGCAAAGTCAACAGTCAAGATTTCGCGCACCGTCCGGGGCATCGGCCCTCCGGTGCGCGCAGAAAGGTATCCGCATGAGAACCAGAGGGGTGCTTACGGCCGGGCTCGCCCTGCTCTTCAGCCTCACGACGGGCCCGATCGCGACGGCCTGGGCCGCGCCGACGCCGACCCCGACGCCGTCGTCCTCGTCGAAGGAGGACGAGGGGGAGATGGGCAACCCGGACAACCAGGTGGACGTCCCGCCGGTGTCCACGCTGGCGGCGCC
>NZ_JBSGFQ010000026.1:0-125070 GCF_053603495.1 Nonomuraea sp. NPDC004186
GAAGGCGAGCGTGGGGTTGGCCCCCATCTTGACGCCGACGAAGTCGATGTCGCGGCCAGCCGGGGCCGATGGCGGTGGCGGGCCCGAACTTGTTGCCCCCTTCGCCATTCCAGACGTAAAGAGTGCCGTCGGTCATGGCCGCGATGTCGTCGTGACCGTCCCTGTTCACATCGCCCAGAGACGTGAGCGTGCCGTCATAAGGCGCCCAGCCACCGCCGATCTCAACAGCGGGGCCGAACTCGTTGCCGCCCTGACCGTTCCAGATGTACAGGGTGCTGCCATTCTTGATGGCCGCGATGTCGCCGATGCCGTCATTGTTGAAATCGCCGCCGACGGGCTTGCTGAACGCCGACCAGCCGGCGCCGACGCGGACGGCGGAGCCGAACTTGTTGCCGCCCTTGCCGTTCCAGATGTAGAGGGTGCCGTCGGCGATGGCGGCGATGTCGTCGTGGCCGTCCTGGTTGACGTCACCGAGAGACGTGAGCGTGCCGTCATAAGGCGCCCAGCCACCACCGATCTCGACCGCGGGACCGAACTCGTTACCGCCCTCACCGTTCCAGATATGCAGCGTGCTGCCGTTCTTGATGGCGGCCAGATCGCTGACGCCGTCACCGTTGAAATCTCCCGCGACCGGTTTGCTGAAGACCGACCAGCCGCCGCCGATCTCCTGCCGGGTGGCGAAGTTGTTGTTGCCCTTGCCGTTCCAGATGTTCAACGTGCCGGTGGTTTCGGAGAAGATGTCGCCGATACCGTCAGCATTGAAATCCGCGCCGATACGGTTGCTGCAGCCGTTCCGGCTCTCCACGTTGCGCCACTCGCCGCCGGGGGCGGGGCCGTATGCCTTGCCGTCGAACCTGGCCGTGACGCGCTCAGCGCCCTCGAAACCCCAGGAGACGCTCCCGTCGCCGTCGGCGTCATAGCCCTGCTCGAAGTGCAGGTGCGGGGTTCCGTTCGAGGTGGGACCCGTGTGCCCCACCCGCCCGATGGTCTGTCCCTGCGTGACTCTGTCGCCCACGCTCACGGCGCGCGACTGCAGGTGAATGTAAGTGGTGAAGTGGCCGCCACCATGGTTGATCTGGATCATGTTGCCGGCGTTGTTGTGGTAGTACGACTGGTTCACCGTGCCGGACGCCGGCGCGACCAGCAACGAGCCCTCGGTGCCCGATTGCGGCTCACGGACCATGTCCAGGGCGGGGGCGTGCGAGGAGTCCCAGGTGTTCAGCCGCCACTTCTGACCGCAGGGGAAGGGCAGCTGGTAGTTCGGGGCTGCTGCGGCGGGAGCCGATGTCGCGACCATGCCACCGGCAAAGACGGTCAGGAGCATGGCCGCGTGTGCTAAGCGCGTTTTCAGCACGTCGTTCCTTTCACACAAGGTTCGGAAGGCTTGACACGCGGAGGAGACTCCGTCGTGCTCTGTCGAAGCGCTACTCGAGAGTAGGTTCAGGCGGTATAGGCCTGGTATGTTGCGGCAATGCCGCGGTCAGAGCCGCGGGAGGCGGAAAGCGCAAGCGACCCGACGTCGGGTACCGAAGGCGCCCGCAGGTCCGAAAAGACGGCGTAGCCGATGCGCTATCCGCCTTCGCACAGGAGCGTCAACGCCACCCGGTAGGTGTCGGCCGCCTCCTCCAAGCGCCCGGCGTGCATGTAGGCGCGGGCCAGGGTCTCGCGGGACAAACCCTCCCCGTACAGGGTGCCGGTCCACACCACGGTCGCCTCCGTCGCCTGGGCTACGGCGTCCTCGAACCGGCCCTGCCGGTAGAACGTGTGCGCGCGATTGTTGAGGATGGCCCCCCGCGCGTAGCCGTCGCCCGTTTCCTCGGCGAGGGCCAAGGCCCGTAACAGGTTGGCGTGGGCGAGGTCGAGCCGTCCCAGCATGGTGTTGATGATGCCCAGGTCGTTGAAGGATCCGGATCTCCGGTGCGGCAGGGGGGCCCGGTCCCAGCACACCGCTGCCCGTTCCAGGTGCTCGATCGCCTGCTCGTGGCGTCCCTGGTCGCGGTAGACCCACCCCAGGTAGTTCCCCGCCTGCGCCTGACCGGCCCAGTCGCCGCACCACGCGGCCACCGCGATCGCGTTCAGGTGGACGTCGGCCAGGTGCGTGACCCATCCGCGGTAGTTGAACGGCATGTGCAGTCCCAGGGCCAGTCCGATGGCGACGGGCGGGTCGGCGGACTCGATCGCCTGATGGGTCACGGCAGCGAGGTTGTCCCGCTCCGCCTCGGTCCACTCACCGGCCTCCCGTGCGTCGGCGAGCGCGACGCCGGGCTGCTCCGCCCTGTAATAGGGCTCCTGAACCTGGGGGTACACGTGCTGTGTGGCGGGGTTGACCGTGGCCAGGTAGTGGTGGAACCCGCGGCGGAGCGCGGCCGCGCGTTCCACCTCGGACAGCTCGCCGGCGGCCTGCTCTCTGGCGTACAGGCGGATGAGGTCGTGGAAGCGGTACCGGTCGCGGCCCACGGCTTCCAGGAGCCGGCGTCGCGGAGTAGTTCGAGAGCCGCCTCCGCCCGTGACCCGGGCCAGCCGGCCGGGGCGGCCAGGGTGTGGGTCGGCGTGTCGAGCAGGCCCAGGAGCGGGAGAACATACGCGGCGTCGTGGCCGCTGGGCTCCTCGCGCAGGTGCCGGTGGCTGACCGCGGTGCTGGCGTACCGCCAGGTCGTCGTACTGCAGGGCGTCCAGGCGCCGGGTGGCGTCGGCCAGACGGTCAGGGAGGTCGGCCAGCCGCCAGTCGGCGCCAAGCGCGCGCCGGCGACCCGGACGGCCAGGGGGAAGCCACCGCACAGCCCGGCGATTTCCGCCGCGGCCTCCGGCTCGCGCTGGACGCGGTCGGGACCGGCGATCCGGGAGAGCGGCGTGACGGCATCCCGGTCGACGAACCCGGCCAGGTGCAGATGACGAACGTCGCCGAGCCCGGTCAGGTGCAAGTTATGGACGCCGCCGAGCGTGGTCAGGGCGGCGCGGCTGGTGATGACGGCCCGGCAGCGCGCGCCCGCCGGGACGAGCGGCCGTACCTGGTGGGCGTCGAGCGCGTTGTCGAGGATGACGAGCGGCTCGCTCGCCGCGGTGAGCGACCGGTAGCGGGCGATCGCCCCCTCCACATCGGCCGGAACGGCGGAGCCGTCCAGCCCCAGCGACCGCAACAGGTGGCCCAGACCGTCGAGCACGGGCAGGGGCTGCAGCCCGGGGGTGGCGCCGTTCAGGTTGACGTAGATGACGCCGTCGCGGAACCGTCCGGACATCGTGTGCGCGACATGAACGGCGAGGGCCGACTTGCACACGCCGCCGGGCCCGTCGATGACGGCCACGTCCGCGTGCAGCAGCGCCTCACGCAGCCACTTCACCTCCTCCTGCCTGGCGGTGAACGACCGGGTGTCGGCGGGCAGCTCGGCGGGGACGATCGTGCCGGACTGCGCCGGTGCGGCGGGTCGAGTACAGGTCCCTGGTGAGGATGGCGTCCTGCAGCCGGCGTAGCCGCGCGCCCGGCTCGAGGCCGAGCTCCTCGACCATGGCGGTGTGCCCCTCCTGGTAGACCGCGAGTGCTTCGGCCGGCCGGGCCGTCCGGTAGAGCGCCAGCATGAGCTGGGCGCGCGGTCCCTCCCGTAGCGGGTGGGCCTGCACGTGCGGAGCGAGGTCGGCCACCACCGCGTGATGGTCACCCGCGGCCAGCCGTAGATCGATGTGGTCCTCGAAGACGGCCAGGCGTTCCTCCTCCAGGCGCCTGGACTCGACCTGCGCCCACGGGTCGTCCAGCCCGGACAGGGCCCGCCCCCGCCACAAGGCGAGCGCCCGCCGGAACCGCCCGTCGGCCGTGCCCGGCTCGCCCCGGTCGCGGGCCATCCGCGCCTGGCCGGCCAGCAGCGTGAAGTTGTGCGCGTCGACCTGTTCGCGGGGCAGGTCCAGCAGGTAGCCGCTGGGCACGGTCACGATGGTGCCGGGGGTGAGCGCGTCACGCAGCTTCGACACCACAATGTGGAGCTGCTTGTCGGCCGTGGTGGTCGAGGTCTGCCCCCAGACGTCGGCGACGAGTTGACGCGTGGTGACGCGCCGGCCGCGTCCAGCGCCAGGCGCGTCAGCACGACGACGCGACGGCGGCCCGCCAGCCGTACGGGCTGCCCGTCCACCTTGATCTGCCAGGGCCCCGAGGAACCCGATCTCCAGTGTCATCAGGGAAGGAGCGTACGAGAGTGCGGTATATCGCCGGTATGTTCTCGCAACGGTCCGCGACGACTCCGTGGCGGCTTCTCCCGCTCTTCAGAAATATGGTGTCCAGCCGGGGCCGATGGGGGTGTCGGGGCCGAACTTGTTGCCGCCCTTGCCGTTCCAGATGTACAAAGTGCCGTCACGCGTGGCCGCGATGTCGGTGTGACCGTCCTGGTTCACGTCTCCCAGCGACATCAACGTGCTCGCGTACGGCTCCCAGCCCGGACCGAGCTCGATGGCCGGGCCGAACTCGTTGCCCCCCTCGCCGTTCCACACGTGCAGCGTGCCTGTGACCTTCTTGACCGCGAGCAGGTCGCCGATGCTGTCGCCGTTCACGTCGCCCGCGATCGGCCGGCTGAAGGCGGCCCAGCCGCCGCCGATCGTGGTGGCCGGGCCGAACTTGTCGGCCCCCTTGCCATTCCAGACGGTCAGCGTCCCGGTGGCGGCCGAGAAGATGTCACCCACGCCGTCGGAGTTGAAGTCCGGCGTGGCCGGTCCGGTCATCGCGGCGTAGTGCGAGCGCAGTTCCGCTCCCGAGAGTTCGCGGTTGTAGAGCGCGAACTTTCCGATCGCCCCCTTGAAGTAGGACGCCCCGTCGCGGGTGCCGACCCGGACGGGCGCCGGACCCGGCTTGGGCTTGATGACGACCTCGTCGTCCGTGCCGGGGCGGTAGGCCAGGTTGTCCGTGCCCGCCAGCACGCCGTCGCGGTAGATCCGCACCTTGCCGTACGCACCCTCCGAGGTGTCGAACGTGACGGCGTAGTGGATCCACTCGTTGACCTTGACCGGCTGCTGGACGTACGCCCCGGCGCCGAAGCCGCCGTCGAGGTTCCACGCGTAGCCGGAGATGCGGTTGGGCCGGTTCTCCTCGTTCTCCTTCGAGTACATGCGACCCGCCCACTCGCGATCGCCGCCGCTGCCCGACTTCGTGCCCTTGCCCATGAAGTAGACGTAGCCGGTCTGTTCCTCGTCGGCGAACTGGAGAGTGTGCGGCCTGATCCACGCCTCCATGGTGAAGGCGCCCGTGGTGGAGATGTGGAACTGCTTAGCGGTGGGAATCTCGAAATATCCGGACGAGCCGTTGAAGACGGCGGCGCCGTCCTGATTGGGCAGGCGGACCGTGCTGGTGACGCCGTGGAAGGTCCCCTTGTGGCCGTTGCCGGTGCGGTCGCTCTCCGCACCGTCTGAGGGGTGCGACAGTCGCCAATAGGCGACCGGGCGGTGCGAGAGCACCAGCGCGTCGTAGGCGCTCAGGCCGGCAGAACTCGCCGTGGCCGAGTGCGGAAGGCACACCGTCGAGACGCCCAGGGCCGCCGCGACGAGAATACGTAGGCGAAGCGCTCTGCCCGCGCCGATCGGTGTCCAGGTCGTAGGTCTTTGCACGGCGACAGAGTAGGAACCGACGGTATGGCGCCGGTATGTCGTCTCATCAGGCCGGGTAGGTGGTGAAAACCGATCACCGCGGAACATACTCCCGGCATACCCCCTCTCACTAACGTCTTCGTCCAAGTACGAATCACCCCATATGAGAGGGCACTATGCGACTGGCAAATATCCTGCGCAAGGCGACGTTCGTCGGAGCCACGGGAACGGCGGTGACGATCCTCCTCGCCACGTCCGCTTCCGCGATCTCCTGGAACAGCAGCGCACCCAGCAGCGCCACCAGCGTCTCGACCCCGGCGTACGACGACGTCCGGATAGGCGCGACCGGGCCGAACGACGGCACCCTCCAAGTCCGTAAGGGCAAGTACAACGGCAAGTGGTACGTCTGGGGACGCGTCGCCGGCCCGTCGTCGAAGCTCAACAGCGGATATGAGCTCCAGCTCACGGTCGCCGGGATCGGATGCAAGCTCGGCAGCGGCACGAAGATCAAAGACATCAACACGACGACCTACACCGCCGCCGCTCCGCTGGACTCAAGCTGCCAGTACACCGGGCGAATCGTGAAGACGAGTTCCCGCCACACCCTTGGCATAGCCACCTACAACGCCTGATCCACCTGTCCCCGCACCGCTCTTTGATCAACTCGCGGCCGGGGCGGCGTCGGCTATGACGTCAGGGGGTCGGCGTTCCTCGCCGACCCCCACCAGACCGCACGTCCACGCGAGGTGTCCCACCACGCCGAGCCATACGCAGGCCGAATGCTCACAGTTGGTTCCTGATCGCTTCCGGCGTGTCCGGGACCGGCTGTGCGAGGTAGCGGACCTCCTCTCCGGGAGTGAGCAGCCGGGCCTCGCGTAGGAGCCGCAGCGACACGCGCCAGGACTCCCTGCCCTCCTCGTGCCGGCCCAGATCGTTCAAGGTGTGGCCGAGCCACCAGTGGGACACGGCGACGCCCATGGTGTAGCCCGCCTCGGTCTGGAGCCCGATCGCCCGCCAGTACGCCTCGACCGCCTCACCGTGTAGGCCGTGGGCTCGCAGGACGTCGGCGAGCGTGTCGCAGACGAGGCCGATGCCACCGGTGTCGCCGTGCTCCTCCATGAGGGCCAGAGCACGCCGCGCCTCCTCCGTAGCCTCGTCATATCTCCCCTGGCGGTTGAAGACTTGAGCCCGGTTGTTGCGGACGGCGGCCTCGTGGTCCCTGCGTCCCGTCCGCTCGGTGATGGCAAGGACGTTCGCCAGCGCGGCGAGCGCGTCGTCGCAGCGGTCCATGACGGTGTACGTGACGCCGAGGTCGTTGAGGATCCCCGCCTTCCTGTCGAGCAGCCCCGCCCGGTCTCAGCAGGCCAGACCCTCCTCCATGAAGGACACCGACTCCTGGAAACGCCCAAGCTGCTGGTGGACGGAGGCGAGCCCTGCAGCAGGCAGGCCTGGGAGACCCGGTCCTCCTCGTCCCTGGCCACCCGCAGCGCCTCCTCACTCACCCCGATGACCTCGGCGAACCAGCCCCGGTGGTTGAACAGCCAGAAGGTCGCGTCGGCGAGCCCCGCCGCCGAGCGGTCGGCCTCCCGCGCCGCCTGCCGCACCGCGGCCGGCAGGTTGTGCCGCTCGCGGTCGAGCCAGTCGTTGGCGGCCTCCAGGGTGGTGATCTCCTCTCCCGCCTGGTCGACGGCGAACACGGCGGCCCGCGCGTTGCTACTGTTCATCACGCCGGCGGCGCGTTGCGCGGTGCCCAGGTAGTGGTGCAGCACGCGCCTGACCGCGCTCGCCCGCTCCTCCTCGGTGACGTCCTGCTCCCGCGCGTACAGCCCGACGAGGTCGTGGAACTGGTAGCGGCCAGGCCCCGCGGGTTCGAGCAGGCGGGCGTCCAGCAGGTCTTCCAGGGCGGTCTCGGCGCGGTGCTCGGCCCAGCCGGCCAGCGCGGCCGTGGTGACGGGCGTGTACACGGGCAGATCCAGCAGGCCGAGCAGGCAGAGCAGGTGCGCCGCGTCCTGACCTGCCGGTTCCTCGCGCAGTTGCTGGTGGCTGACCGCGATGCCGGCGTGTACGGCCAGGTCTGCGTACTCCAGCAGGTCGAGCCGCCTGGTGGCGTCGACCAGACGTACCGCGAGGTCGGAGAGCGGCCGGTCGGGACGGGCGGCCAGGCGGGCCCCCGCGATGCGCAGGGCGAGCGGGAAACCACCACAGAGCCGGACGATCTCCTCCACCGCCTGCGGCTCGGCGTCCACGCGGCCGGATCCGACGATCCGAGCGAGCAGCGTGGCCGCGTTCGCGTCGTCGAGCCTGCCGAGGTGCAGGTGCCGGGCGTTGTTCAGGGTGGCCAGCGGATCCCGGCTGGTGATCAGGACGCGGCAGCCCGGCCCGGCCGGGATGAGCGGGCGGACCTGGCGTACGTCGCGCGCGTTGTCGAGGATGATCAGCAGGTTGCCCGCGGCAGTGAGCGAGCGGTAGCGGGCGGCGGCCTCCTCGGCGCCGGCGGGTACGGCGGCACCGTCCAGCCCCAGGGAGTGCAGCAGGTGCCAGAGCGCTTCGATCGGGGCCAGCGGGGCGAGCCCGGCGGTGGAACCATGCAGGTTGACGTAGATGACGCCATCGGTGAAACGCTCGGCGACGATATGAGCGACATGTACGGCGAGCGCCGACTTACCGATGCCGCCGGGCCCGTCGATCACGGTGACCGCGGCGTCGCTCACCAGGTCGGCGCGCAGCCGCTCCACCTCGGCCGTCCGCGCCGTGAACGCCTGGACATCGGCGGGGAGCTCCGCCGGAGCGGCGGGCGTGATCTGCCGCACCTGAGGCAGGTCGAGTACGGGATCCTTGACGAGGATGGCCTGATGCAGCCGGCGTACTTCGGCGCCGGGCTCGATGCCCAGCTCGCCGACCATGACGCGACGCAGGCGCTGGTAGACCTCGAGCGCCTCGGGTGCCCGCCCGTCGCGATACAGGGCGAGCATGAGCTGGGCGGCAGGACGCTCCCGCAGAGGGTGCCCTCGGACGTGCCCGGCGAGGTCGCCGGCCAGGGCTCGATGGTCACCTGCGGCCAGGCGCAGCTCGGCGTGGTCCTCCAGTACGGTCAGCCGCTCCGCCTCCAGCCGCTCGGCCTCGATCCTCGCCCAGGGAGCGTCCACCTCGGCCAGCGCCGGCCCCCGCCACAGCTCCAGCGCGCCGCGGAACAACGCGTCCGCGGTCGCCGTGGCGCCTTCCGCACGGGCGGCGCGGGCCTGCCTGGACAGGCGGGCGAAGGCGTGGACGTCCACGTGATCCCGCTTGACCGCGAGCCGGTAGCCACTGGGAACGGTCTCGATGGCCTCCGCGTCGCCGTGGGCGGCGAACGCCTCGCGCAGCTTCGAGACCACGATGTGCAACTGCTTGGCGGCGGTCGCGGCGGAGCTGCTCGCCCACACGTCGGAGAGAAGCAACTCGGCGGGTACGGCCTGTCCCGCGTTCAGGGCGAGCCGGACCAGCACGCCGATCCGCCGCTCTCCGATGATCTTTACCGCATTGCCGTCGGCCTCGACCTCCAGCGGGCCGAGCAACCTGATCTCCAGCCTCAAGCGAACGCTCCCGTCGTCAGCGAAGATCCGGAATTCTAGCGATCCGGCCGATTTGTTCGCTGGCAGGTTTCGGCAATTCAGTGAGGCGATTTTCCTTAACTCCGCACCCGGTATGCAGCGGGTATATCGCGGCTATGTTCATGGCCGGAAACATTGACAGCCGGAACCGGCGGCTGGCGGAATAGGCGTCCTCCCTGCCTCCGGAAGGAAACCCGTGCGTCTCGCCCGTCCTCTCGCCGTCGCCGTGCTCGTGGCCGCTGCCTTATCCGTGCCGCAGCCCGCGCAGGCCGCCGTATTCAAGCACCCCGGCGTCCTGGTCAGCCGCGCTCAGCTCGACTTCGTCAGAGCCAACCTCGACAACGAGCCCTGGAAGTCGGCCTGGAACTCCCTGCGAGGCAGTTCCCACGCCTCGCTGTCCTACACGGCCAAGCCCCGCACCGTCGTGAACTGCGGCCCGTCGTCGAACCCCGACCAGGGCTGCTCGGACGAACGCAGCGACTCCATGGCGGCCTACACGCACGCCCTGCAGTGGTACCTCACCAAGGACTCCCGCTACGCCGACAAGGCGATCCAGATCATGGACGCCTGGTCAGCCGCGATCACCAGCCACACCGGGAGCAACGCGCCGCTCCAGACCGGCTGGGCGGGCGCCAACTTCTCCCGCGCCGCCGAGCTCATCAAGCACACCTACGCCGGCTGGGCCCAGGCGAGCCGGTTCGCCGGCAAGCTCCGCACTGTGTACCTGCCGACCGTGATCGCCGGCGCGCCGAACAACAACGGCAACTGGGAACTGATCATGACGGATGCCGCCATCGGCATCGCCGTGCACCTGGACGACCGTGCCTCCTTCGACCGGGCGGTCGCGACCTGGCGCGGCAGGCTGCCCGCCTACATCTACCTCAAGACGGACGGCTCGCTGCCCAAAGCACCGCCGAACAGTACGTACAACACCAAAGCCGAGATCATCGACTACTGGCACGGGCAAACCACGTTCGTGGACGGCCTGACCCAGGAGACCTGCCGGGACTTCTGGCACACCGGCTGGGGTCTCGCCGCCATCTCCCACGTCGCGGAGACGGCCGCCCACCAGGGCGTGGACCTGTACGCCACGGCCAAACACCGGCTGCGCCGCGCGATGGACCTCCATGCCCGCCTGCAACTGGGCGGGACGGTGCCGTCGTGGCTGTGCGGCGGCAAGGTCACCCGCGACCTCGGGGCACACTTCGAGATCGGCTACAACGCGCTGCACCACCGTCTCGGGTACGACGACTTCCCGTACGCCACGCAGTGGGTCGAGCAGAAGCGTCCCGTCGGGGTGTCGCACTTCCTGGGCTGGGAGACCCTCACCCACGCGCAGAACCCGCACTACGCCGGGACGGGCATGTCCGGCACACCCGACTTCGACGCCGACGGCGTGGGCGACCTCTTCTCGGCCACCACCGGGACGTTGACCGTCTGGAACGGCAAGGGCGGCAACCAGTTCGGAGCTGCCGGCACGGTTGGCGGAGGCTGGAAGGCCTTCAGCCGGCCCATCGCGGGCGACTTCAACGGGGACGGCATCAGCGACCTGCTCGCGGTCAAGAACGACAGCGGCAGGCTGCACGTCTGGAACGGCGAAGGCGCCAACGAGTTCTCCTCAGCCGCCGAACTCGGGCCCGGCTGGGAGCCGTACGCCACCACCTTGATGTCGCTCGGGGACGTCAACGAGGACGGCCGCACCGACCTCGGCGCCGTCCACGCCACCACCGGGACGTTGACCGTCTGGAACGGCAAGGGCGGCAACAAGTTCGGAGCTGCCGTCACGGTCGGCGGAGGCTGGAAGGCCTTCAGCCGACCCATCGCAGGGGACTTCAACGGGGACGGCATCAGCGACCTGCTCGCGGTCAAGAACGACAGCGGCAGGCTGCACGTCTGGAACGGCGAAGGCGCCAACGAGTTCTCCTCAGCCGCCGAACTCGGGCCCGGCTGGGAGCCGTACGCCGCCACCTTGATGTCGCTGGGGGACGTCAACGGGGACGGGCGGCCTGACATCGGCGCCGTCCACGCCGAGACGGGGACACTGACTGTCTGGAACGGGAAGGGCGGCAACAAGTTCGGGGCGGCCATCACTGTCAGCGCCGGCTGGAAACCGTACTTCTGACCGGCTTCCCGGAGATTCCGGCGCCGAGGGAGATCACGCGAGTCGACGGGGCCGCGTGGTCTCCCCCGGGCCGGCGGCCCTTGAGTCGGCAGCGCCTTGGCCCACGCGAGCCAGGACGTCCTTCCAGATGCGGGTGGGCGAACGGCGTTCAAGGTGGCCAGCATCAGAGGGCTCGATACATGCAGATGGCGAACCGGCGTTCCGGTGATCTGTTCCAGGCTCATCTGGCCGGCTCCGGGTTCGCGGCGGCGGCCCGCCCGGTTACGGCCGGCCGAGGGACGAACCGAGGCTGGCCGTTCTGGAGTTCGTGATCGTCGTGCCACCCAGCGGCGGCACCGCCCTCGCCTCCACCAGCCAGAGCATGTGGATCGGACCCGGCAAGGCGCTTGATCTGGGAGTCGACCTGAGACGCCGCTCAGGCAAGATCGGTTCATATGTCTCTCCGTCTTCCCTGTGGGGCTCAATAACTCGAGTCACTACCAGCGCAGAGCCCCTTGTCCGGTGCACGGAAGGGGGTCAGGTCACCGAGCGGCCAGCCCGGGTCGGCTGGGATCATGTTTCCCTATTCGCCGACTAGCCGGCGCACGTCATGTCGTGGGAACGGCGCCCCACATGAACGCGGAGCCCTTCAGCAACTTCTCCGTCGCCCTGATCCCGGCCAAAGGGTGGCGGGCTCTTCTGGCGGCGGGCCTCCGCATGCGCCACCTCTCCAGATCAGCGCAGGCGGAAGCCCGCTCAACCACAGTACGAATCGACGGCTGCGAAGGTCCGCGAGGAAAGCGCAGCAGGTGGAGGCATTTCCCACTCGGGGTGGAAGGCAGAGCAGCGCCAGGAGAGGGAATCGTGGCCGGTACCTGCCGGATGGAGATGCGCATCGCGTCCCCGGCCCTGCTCAAGCGCTTCCCCAGCCTCGCGCTGACCGACCCGGACGAGCAGGCCGACTTTCAGGTCTTCAGTGCCGTGTACGGCCTGCACTCGCTACAGGTGACATGGTGAGAGCCGACACCGCCCGCAACCATCAGCGGATCGTCGGTGTCGCTGTCGCGGCGCTCGAGGAGATAGGGCCGGAGACGACGCTGCAACAGATTGCCGAGCAGGAGGGTGAGCGTCACGACGCTCTACCGCCGCTTCGGCAACCGCGACCCGCCGCCACAGGGCCATGTCCGGGGCAACCGAGCATGAGCGTGGTGAGGTGCCCAGCCATGCGACATCATCTCGCCGGGAAGAGCCTGATCAACGCGGGCAGACAGCTCAGCTCTGCGGCTGGTGTTGCCGAAGACGGCGATATACCGGAGACATACCGCCCGTCCCTAACGTGTTGCCTCATGTCGAAATATGGAACGGAGTATTTTCGCCATGGAGCACTTTCGCGAGTGGATGATCAATGGACTGGTGGCGGCCGCGAGGACCGCTTGTATGGCCGGGAAGATCGCTTAGGCCCCTCATGACCACAGACTTCATCAAGCTCGCGAGGCGGCTTGGTCCCGACTTGGCCAAGTCCGCCTATCTCCTCACCGAGGATGAGCAGAAGGCCCTTTCCCTGGTACGGCATGCTCTCGTCGCAGTCGGGAGTCGCTGGCGCGGGATCCCTTCCGCGCCCGCGACGATGGCCAAGCTGGCGCTCTACCGGAAGGCCATGGCTGACGGCGTGTCGGTGGATCGCGTGGCCTCGGTGGTGTTCGATCACGATCGCGTGTCATCCGACGACCTTCCGTTTCCTTTCTCGCTCGGCCGTGATCGGCTGTCGCTCGACGACCTCCCTCCCGACCCACCGGTCATCGACCTCTCCGGCACCATCCGTTCAGCCAGCCGAACCGTACGGACGAAAAAGCGCTTCCGTGTCGGAATCGCCCTGGCCGTCGTCGCCGTAGCGGTGGCGGGCTATCTGGGGATTCGGCAGGCGAACCAGGATCCGGCAATCGTCGCCTCGGGCACATTTGCCTTCACCAAGGACGGCGAACTGCGGACCGAGGTTGACAAAGGCCTGATGGACGCCGCTATGGACTCCCCCAGCACGTTCACCATGACGTTTGCATTGCCGCGCGATGAGTGGAAAGCCTGGGAGCCGCCGCAGACAACGGCCCCGATTCGGTATGCCATGGCCGCCAGTTGCCCGCTCGACCTGGACGGCTCCCCCGGGTTCGAGGACAAGGACAAGGCCGGTGACGTGCTCTGCGCTGGGTGGGGTCTGGTGTTCCGCACCACCCTGGAGTGGTCCGCAAATATCAGCAATGAGACCTGTGGCTCCTACCCGGAGTGCCGCGGCAGCTCCTTGATCCCCAACGCGGCGGTGCAGGTCCTGAGTGAGGACGCCAACGGCGGGGCGGCGTTGACCTGGCACCCGTCCGTGGCGATCAGCGGGGACGGCAACAAGGTCGCCTATCTGGACGCGCTCCGGCGTCGCTGGGTCGTCGCGGATCTGAGCACCAAGCAGATCCGCGACATCACGCCCGAACTCACCGCCGCGCAGCTCGCCAATTACTCGACGCCGATGTTCTCTTCAGACGGCGAGTACATCGCCGTCCGCGTCACCGCGCAGGGCGAGACATACTTCACCGACCTGGGGGCCGGTCGGACCACGCCCATCCGCCACGCTTGCGACAGCATGCTCTGGGTCACCGGTGAAGGCGTCAGCTGCCACACGAACAACGCGCCCCCGGCCTTCACCTTCCACCCTAACGGCAGCCAAACCGCCATGTCGGGGCCCACGGTACCGGGCATCCTTCCCTCCCCCGACGGGAAACTCCGCGCCGACGACTACGGCGGCCCGATCAGGGTGGCCGACGCGGCCACCGGCGACGTGGTGGCCACCCACGAGCCGAAGATGCCATGGGGGCAGACCTTCACCGATCTGCTCGGCTGGGTGGACAACAATCATCTCCTCATCCACATCTCCGCCTCCAAGGACGTCCGCTACGGCTACTTCTCCCTCGACGCCCGAACTGGCGCCATCGAACCTCTGCACCTCCCCGCCAACCTCAACCCTGACCTCGCCGCCTTCGGCTCCCTCGTTTGATCTGGCATCCGTGCAACGCGGCGCCAACGCGGCGATCCGTGGACCCCAGTTCGTCCCCGAGCGGGATGCCGTTGTCGGAGAGCAGGGATACGAAGCGGCGCCGTAGCTTCTCATAGCGGGGAGCGGGTCAGCGCGAAGAGAGCCGTGGTGAAAGAAGGCACCGCTATGCCCAGCAGGACGTAGCCGACCAGGGCGAGCTGGTTCGCGCTCCTTCGCCTCGCGGCTGTAGTGGTGGCCGTCGACGGCGCGGTTCGTGATGATGGGAACCGTGCCGTCGAGCTGTGGAGCACCGCGCGATATCGCTCGCAGCGCAGACACCTTCGTCCAGGGTGGCGGGGCTGAGGGCGCCGAACGGCTTTCGGTATCGGGAAAGGCTCAATTCGAAGCCGTTCTCGGCCGGAGGCCGTGAGTGCGTTGCCGCCGCTGGTCGTGGCGCTCCAGAGCCAGGGCTGTACGTGGCGGAGGGGGAAGGACCATCGCCGCTTCAACCACCAGAGGGCCTCTCTTCGTACGCCGCCGCGCGGATGGCCGAGCTCGGCTTGGTCGCCCGCAGGCGGCGCACGCCGCGCTCGCTGACTCGCCACGGCAAGCGACCGGCCGCCGCGGACCTGGTCCGCCGGAGGTTCACCGCGGTCGCGCCGGACGTGCTGTGGTGTGGCGATGTGACGCAGATCGGCACCGACGAGAGCGAGCTCTACCTGGCCACCGCCGAGGAGCTGTTCTTCCGCCGACTGCTCGACCACGCCATGTCCGAACACCACGATCCCTCGCTGCACATGGCGGTGGCCACTCGCGCCGGAAGCTCCCAGCAACTGCCGGCGCAGGAGCAGCTCAGGTGCCCGGACGCCGGTCGTGCTCGGCGGCTGCCGGAGGAACGGCACCCGAGGTACGGCGACCATGGCTCTCGAGGATGCGTCCATGCGCCATCTCCACGACGCGATCCGCGTCCCGCATGCGCGGAAGACGGTGCGCGATGATCATCAGCGTCCTTCCCCGGCAGTACGTCCGGAGGGCGTCGTAGACCTCGTCCGAGGTGACGCCGTCGAGCGCGCTGGTGACCTCGTCGACCACGAGCACCTGCCACCTGGCAAGCAGCGCCCTCGCCACGGCAAGGCGCTGACGCTCGCCACCTGACAGCTGATGCCCCTCCTGACCGATGGGGGTGTCTATGCCGTGCGGTAGCTTGGCCACCAGATCGTCCAGCCGGACAGCGGCGATCGCCCGGACGATGTCCTCTTCGGTCACGTCGTCGCGGGCGTACATCAAGTTCTCGCGGATCGACGCGTCGAACAGGGTGGTGTGCTGCGGGACGATCGTGGCCACGTCCCGTAGCTTCGCGCCATCCGCGCCTTCGACGTGGACGACTCCCTCGGCCGGGCGCAGGAGGCCGGCTACGATCAACCCCAGGGTGGTCTTGCCTGACCCCGTGCGTCCGCGCACGATGGTCACCGACCCCGAGGGCAGCTCCAGGTCGATCCCGTTGAGGATGCTCCGCTCGCCCGCACCGTAGTGATGGCCCACGCCGCGCAGGGTCACGCTGACTCCAGCGCTCGACGTCGGGGCTGGGCCGCCCCCGGCCGCCCAGGGGGCCGGCAGATCAAGGTATTCGATGACCCGCTCGAACTTGGCCAGCGCGACGTGGAGGCCGCTGGACAGCTGCAGTAGCGACTGGATGGGACTGGACAGCTGCATTTGCAGCATCACGATGACGATCACGGTCCCGATACTGAGCCCGGTGACCGCCGTGCCGGACAGCCAGAACACCAGGGGTGGGACGCAGGCGAACGACGCTCCGATGATCACGTAGGCGACGGCGCCCACAACCCGCTGCCGAACGGTGACCTCGCGCAGTTGCCGGCACACGTCGATGAACCGTTCGAGCTGCCAGCCCGTCCGGTGCAGCGTCCGGCCCAGAATGACCCCGCCCAGGCTGAGGTCCTCGGCGGTGAAGCGCAGCACCGAGGTGAGGTGCAGTTGCCGCTCCCGGGCCAGGTCCTTGCGCTTCTTGGCGAAGCGGTGATTGAGCAGGGCCAGCAGGTACGCCATGGCGAAGGAGAGCAGCGCCAGCGGCCAGCTGAGCACCAGCATCGCGATGCCCGTGGCGGCCAGCGCGGTCGAGGCGGCCAGTGCCTGCTGCACGGTGTTGGTGACGAACCTGTCGACTCCGTCGATGTCGCTGACCAGCCGCATCTGGACCTCGGAGGTGTTTTCCTCGGTGTAGAAGTCCAGCTCCTGAGCTTGGGCGCGGCCGTAGACGGCGGCGCGTAGTGTGGCCGTCACCTGCTGGCCGATGCTGTTGGTGAGCGCCACGTTGCCGACGGCCAGCGCGCTGTTCACGATGCCGAGCACGATCATGAGCCCGCACAGCAACGTCAGCAGTGTGATGTCACCCTGGAGCAACCCTCGATCAATGACCATGCGGGTCAGCAGCGGGTTGACCACCCCGAAGGGCACGGAGATCACCACGATGAGCAGAGAAGCCATGAGGCGCCACCGATGTGGTCGAAACCACGTGAGCATGCGCCGGACCACTGCGCCGACCGTCATGGGAAGGGGTGCGGGTAGAGGTTGAGCTCACCGGGCGTCAGATCCCGGTAACCGAGCAGCCGGGGTACGGTCAGCAGCCGTGGCAGCCCGTCCACCCGGCGGTTGTCGTGCCCGAAGGTCATCGACAGCGTGCCGGGAATCAGCACCTTCACACAGGCGAACCCACCTGCCCGGTGCTCGGAGCCACTCTGATCGATCACGATCACATCGAGCCCGGTGTCCAGGTAACGCCCGACCGTTTCGGTGAGCACGTCGGTCAGATCCGTACCAGCGAAGGCCCCGGGGATTCCCATGTCAGCCGGCTTGCGGACATCAGACCCTTCGGTCAGGAAGCTGAGCCGCCGTGCCGCGGCCGGGTGTGCGTAGAGCAGGGAGTGGTCTTCCATCTCCTTGACGAGACGAGGATCAGCCACCATTCGCTCTGCCCGGTCGGCCTCCCGGGCGTATCGAGTGGCCATGGGAGCGATGTCGGGTGCGAGTTCTCCCAGGGCGTTGGCGATGGCCCGTTCGGGATCAGGGCTGGATCCGGCCGCGCAGATCACCGCGGGTCTGCCATCGTCACGAGGATTCACAGCCATGGCCCACACGCAGGGAATCCGCTGCTCGACGCTGATGTCGAAGAGCATCACGTCATACCCGGTCTCCTCCTCCAGCGCCGCGTGCCAGAGGGGCAACAGGCGATCGGCGGCCGCGCGCACCTCGATGCGCGGAGCGGGCAGCCGGCAATACCAGGTCAGGAGGAAGGCATCGCGCTCAGCCACCTCCAGGATGCCGTGCAAGATCGCCTCTTCCAGCGAGCCGCCGAGTGCGCATCCGTTGGAGATCTCGTGAACCAGCTCGTGACCGTGCTGGTAGTACGCGCAGCTCTCCGGCACCAGGATCGGCTCTTGCCGGGCGAAGGAGTACCCCCAGACCCAGGCGTAGACCGTGTTCACGTCGAAGGGCCGGTAGCGGAAATCCGGTAACCGGTACCGTTCCGGAGGGTAGAGGCCGAGAGCGCGCGGGTCGAGTGCGCGATCGGCGACCTCGGTGAAGCTGGCGTTCACGGTCGTCCTGCGAGCGCCCGGGGCTCCGCCATACCGTTCGATCCCCTCCAGCACGGCGATGAGCCGGCTGGGCGTGCGGATGTCCGCCCGCCCGTAGCCGACCACGTCGCCCCCACCCCGCGCTCCCACCGTCGCCGACGTGACGCACAGCCCGGCCGCCGTCCACTCGGAGAGCGTGCCGATCAGCCCGCACTCAGGGTCGACGTACAGCTTTTCCAGGTCTACGGAGATCTCTCGCGTCCGGAAGCTTCCCTCGCGATACATCGGCCGGGGCTCCAGGATCAGGCCGGCCGATTCGGCGGTGTCAGGGGGCGCGTCGCCGCAGGTGCCACAGAATGCATCAGGCAGGAAGGCATGCAAGCTGACGTCGAGCCTTTCCAGATTCATGAGGAAGAAGGCTTGGTGCGTGTGGGGCGAGCCGCCGTCGGACAGCAGCGCCGCCTCGGCTGCGACGATCTCCGCCACCAGAGCGGTGCCCAGTTGCGTGAGCCACGAAGACGGGCGCTCACGCAGGACCTCGCGATGTCGCTGCCAAATGGCCCGGTGCCCGTCCTGGTCAGGGCGGATGCGGCGGCGGCGCCGCTCGGCGCAGGACACGCATCCCGCCCGGCCCGGAATCTCCATCGGGCCGATCGCCACCCGACCCAGCTCCGCGCGGACGCGCAGCCAGGGCACCGCCAGAGCGGTGGCAACCGCCCGCACCTCTCGGGTGCGTGCGGTGTTCCAGCTGTCGTCGGACGCGATCAGCAGGCAAGGATCACCGGATACCTGTGACGCCGTTTCGTAAGAGCTGACGAGCCAGCCCTCCGCGAGCTCTTGGGCGATCGCGTCGCGCACCATCCCACGACCGATCAGCGCCACCTCACGCATCACACCACCACCCGGGTCAGGTAAGGCATGATCTCGGCTACCGCCGGATCATGATCAAGAGGTACGGCTGTCGCCACCCGGCCCAGGGCACGCAGCCGTGACGCCACCGTTGTCACGTCGACCGCCGAGGCCGAGAACTGTCGCCATGAGCCACGCAGCCGATCCGGCAGAGGGTCTGCCGGGCCATACGTGGATTGCAGGCGCAGCAGCGCGGCCCTCAGCCCCTCCTCCAGAGCCTCGGCTGGGTCCAGGGCGGCGAAATAGCCGATCGTGTCCGCGCCGGAGCAGCAGGCGAGGACTGTAACCCCCAGTGGACCGGTGAGGTCGTACACCTCAGGTAGCTCATCGAGCCGCGCGAGGATCTCCCGGCTCCTCGTGTCGCGCAAGGCGACGGTCGTCAGGTCGACCCGGGGATAGGGCTCGGAGCGCGACGGTATTTCGGCCAGGGTCATCCACAGACATTGATCGGCCAGGCCGCGGCCGACGGCGTGCTCCCAGTCATGACCAGTGGCGAGGCCGGCGCCCTCCGTCGTGAACACGTCGGCTACCGGCAGCAGGCGAGCCGTCTCGCGGTCGTCGATTTCGTACCCCCAGACATGACCGTGCCTGTACGGATCGGCACGCGGATCCGTCAGCGGGCGTCCGTCGGCCCCGGCCAGCCTCCGTGGATCCACCATGCGCACCGCGTAGGCGGCCAGCGCCTTACGCGCGGCGTCGCAGCGTGCCGCGTTGTAGTCGAATCCGATACCGATCGTGGATCTCCCATCCGGAAGTACGGCGCGGCAGCGGTTCAGCGGGTTCTGCGGACCCGCGACGTCGGTGAGGGTGAACAGTCCCAGGTACTGGTCGTGACAGGGCGCGATCCTGTGCAGGAAGGCCTCGCTGTCGAACGGCTCGCCTGCCCGCAGATCGCGCACCCGCTGGAGAAACTTCTCGCGCGAGCGTATGGACGCCGCTGCGGCGAAGGGGTGGGGCAGGCACGAGTGCCACGTGCTCCTCCACGAGCCGCGCTCCATCCGTATGATGCGACCACGTTCAGCGGGCGGCATGGCACCCGTCAGCGCGCGGGAGGTGGTCTGGACCAGGCGCGCGGCGGCTCCCGTCGGCGGTGTGCCGACATGTGTCCCCGAGGTGCCCATACGGAGCCGGGCGTCGTCCCACATCGCGGTCCCGGGCGGAAGGAGCCACGTGGCATCCCCGGTGTGCACCATCAAGGCGAGCGGGATGCCGCGATGGGCGCACGTGCGCTCCAGCAGCAGTGCTGTCGGCCCGTCGCCGGCGTAGAGCACCACGCCGGTTCCGTCGGGCAGGTCGATGGTGTGTCCACGCGGGAGCAGATCCAGCCGCATCACCGCGAGGTTGCGCAACTCGGAGGCCGACGCGGCTCGTACCAAGGGCGTCAGCATCGGCTCGACACCCGCGATCAGCGTGACACGGTCATCAGGGATGTCCTGCTGTTGCGGCACCAGCTGGACGGCGTCGCATTCCACCAGGAGCTCGATGACCTGCTTCACCGCTCTGGCACGACCGGAGGGCAAGCCGGCGGTCAGTTCCTCGATCGTGTGCTCTCCGCCGAGAAACGGGGTGAGACGATCGAGCCACTCCGCGATCGAGGTCCCGTCGATCCGGGCCAGCCCGCGATGCGTGAGGATGCGAACGCCGTCGTCGGTCGCGGCTATGTAGACGTCGTCGCGCAGCCGCAGCCTCATCGTCCCGTCCCCGGAGGGAGGGAGCCAAGCGAGAACTCGCCTACCGTGCCTTCTTCCAGCGGGTCCAAGCCGGTGGCCTCGGCGAACGCGGCGTGGTCACCGCCGCCGAGCGCGCACGGTGCCAGCCCCATCGCGGTGGCCACCAGGTACATCGTCTGGAACAGGACACCGACGTGCTTCATGATCAGCGAATAGGCCATCGACCGGTATTGCCACATGATCCGCCCGAACCGCGCCGTGATCAGGAGGAGTACCTGCGGCTCGGTGGCGGCCGCCGACATCGCGCCGGCGCGCAGGAACCGCCGCACCTGGACAGTGGTCTCGGTGATCCGTTCCAGCCGATGGTGCTGGGGATCGTAGTGATACAACCCCGGCCGGAGCCCGGAGACCTTCCGGACCACCGTGTAGATCTCCAGTTCGTGCACGGCCCCTCCGGAGGGGAAGGGCCGGTTCACCTGATCGACGCCGTTGACGCTGTGGATGCCCCGGTTTCGCGCGCTTCGGTAGAGGAAGTCGCCAAGTTGGGCGATGCTCATCGGGTTGCCGTCGTCGTGCCGGCGAATCGATCGCCGATCCTCCAACACGGCGGTCAGGCTGGGGTCGTTGTCACGCGCGCGCCCCAGATCGGGCCGGGCGAGGTCGACGACCTCGCCGCCGAGTGGCGCGCGGCGCGCCGACGGCGCCTCGAACCTGCCGGCCGCCCAGTCACTCTTGCCGTGCGGGATTCCGGGCCACCGGATGCGGCTGCGGTGATGGAACCACAGCTCGTGCGGCTGCCATTGGCATGTCGGCAGCCGAGTGTCCTCCTCGTCAGGCTGAGAGACCGCCAGGCCGGCGCCCCACAGATCGCGGCGGAACCTGCGCAGCGCTGGGACGTCGTCGTCGGCCAGCCGCGAAGGCCCCAGCCAGGCCAGGGCTCTGGGGGTATGGAGCCGCACGCGGCACCATGAGCGTGGGGATTCCAGGACTACCTCGCTTCCGTCTCTGCGCGCGATCGCGAATCGCGACAGCGCCAGGTCCGGGGACATCTCATCGGTGCGGGGGACCTCGGGCGCTTCCGGCTCCACGGTGTAGAGGTCCCGGCCGTTGCAGGTCACAGTGATGTGCAGCCATCCGCCCGCCCGCAGCAGATCCAGGTGGGCGTCCAAATCCCGTAGCTCTCTGACGGGGACGGTTTCCCGTCCCAGCCGGTGCAGCAGAGCCTGTTGCTCGGCGCTCAAGCGGCCCATGGACATGCTGTGCGGCCAGCTGAGCAGGTGATAGGACGCGTCAGGAGCGACAATTCCGGCTACGTCCGGCCTGAACCGGACGGTCTCCTCGATCTGCGACGTCATTCCGGCTGTCCTTCTTCGTACAGTTCCAGGACGGTTCGCGAAGCCAGGGCGGAGGCATACCGCTCGGAGAGCAGATCGATTCCCAGGCGGTTCGCCGCGAGGTGGGCGCACGTGAGCATTACCGCGGGCAACCGGCGGGGATCTTTCTCCAGTGCCTTCCGCAGCCTCCCTGTCGTCTGCGACCAGCCCGGCAGGCCGTCGTCACGTTCCATCCGATCCGCGTGGTCGACGAGGGCGCGCATGCGTCGGCCCAGAGGGAGCAGGACATCGCGTTGAACCGCGAAGTGCTCGGCATATTCCGCGCCCGGCTGCGCCAACTCGGCTGTTCCGGCGAGCTGTAACCACACGATGAGGTACATCGCGACACCGGCGGTGATCCGCTGTTCGGCGGTGGCCCCTTTCGAGAGAATGGACAGGACGATCGTGCTGGAATCCACGAAATGCTCTTCCACTGCCCGCATCGCCACTCGTCCGTACCGCCGATACTCTCTGCGGTACGGGATGAACGACACCGAGTTGTTCGGCGCCAGTTCTCGAGCGAAATCCGCCACCCCTTCACCGCGGGCCAGCAGCGCGGCTGACTTCTCGTATTCTTCCTGGCGCATTCCGTGGGCGGACGGACAGACGCGGAAGAACGCGAGGCACCTCTCCTCGATGACGCGGCGAACCCGGTCATGGTCGCAGGGCTCGGCGCGTACGCGCAGGCGCACGTGCGGGCCTGCGTCCCAGTAGCGGAGAAAGAAGAAGTCCGGGTCGGGCCCGCCGTCCGCCAGTTTCTCCACAATCAGTTGAATCAGATGAACGATGACAGGATCCTGATCGCCGTGATAGAAGATGTGCGCGCTCACCCACTGGTCGTCGTTCACATCAACGGGTCCATGCCGAGACATCTATCACCATCTCCAAGACGTGGCCTCCGCCATAGTTCTCCTGCGACGCCATCGGGTCGGGCAACGCCTCCTCGAACACGACCGCCTCGTGCGGGCGTCGCAGAAATTCGGTGAAGGCCTGCAGCAGGAACGGGTTCGCGAAATCCAGGTAGAGCGGCTTGTGCTCGCTCCGCCAAGCGAGAGAACGCCTCTTGGAGAGCCCTTTCACGAAGCAGGTCTCCGGAATTCCCGCCTCCTGCCGCCATTCGGCGAGCCGTACGAGGTAGCAGGACTCCCGCTCACCCGACCGCGGCGCGGGGACACTCGATGGAGCCAGCTGCCAGCTCGCCCGGCGCACCACCACGCGCCCTACCCGCGCCCGCGGGACCGTCCACACCTCCGGCAGCTGCGCCGAGCGCCCCCTGGGTGCGATGCTCCTGATCGGCAAGGGGGGTTCCTCCCCGAATGCCCTGACGAGCAGCTGCGCCGCCCGCGGCAGGGTCCACGGGGCGCTCATGCCGAGGTGCAGCGGCCATACTTCCCGGTCAAGGCTGCCGGATCGCAACCGCAGCAGCCCGCGGGCGTGATCTCGCTCCACCCACAAGTCACGGAGCTCGATCCGGCCGACACCTGGCCGTGCGTCCCCATGCCAGGGATAGACGATCTCGTACGGCTCGCAGGGTTGCCGGACGTTCAACGACGTCCCCAGCGACCCGCCCAGGGCAGCGAACACCGGGTAACCGCCAGGGAGTTCCGCCCGCGGGCCCGTATGGTCGCCCAGCAGATGGTCGAGGCGGCGCAGGCCCTTCCTGTACCCGGTGAAGACGTCGTTCACCACGAAACACGGCCCGGACTCGCCCGCCAGCGGCTGCCCGTACATCCCCAGTGAATACAGATCGTCTACCCACCGGGGGAACCCGGTCACCGCGTCGGTCAACTCCTCGGGGTCGATGTTGACCACGCCGCCGGGCTCGGCGTCGCGCCAGAGTAAGCGGGCCGCGTCATCGCGGAGGGTGCGCAGCTCGTTGACGCGAGCGAACACGCTCTCACGCCGGCCCCTGGCCGAATGCCACAGTCGGCCGATCTCCTTCCCCGCAGGGGAACCACCGGCGACCTCCTTCATGACCTCGTGGTAGAAGTCCATGAAGGAGATCCGGCGGTTCCCGCCGGGGTGCCGACTCCACCAGCCGTCCAGAGCGTTCTTCAGATCCTGGCCCGGGCTGAACAGCGCGAGCCATCGGCGGATGGCCTGCAGGTCGGCCAGCACCGGCCGCCAGGCATGCTCCCCGCACTCGGCCAAGGTCCAGTCGGTCACGGCCGTGTCGAAGGTGACCTGGTCGTCGTCCGGTGCGATCGGCTGTTCAAGGACGTCGGCGAGATTCGCCAGCCCACGGCGTACCGTACCCAGTCGCCGCCGATGCCGCTCGAGCTCCTCGATCGGTACGGCGGCGCGCACCGCCTCGCTGACCGCCTGAAGCAGCGAGCTCTCTTCCGCGACCTCCTCGCCGAGCGACCCCAGCCAGCGTGCCACCTCGCCCGGCGTGGTGATCTGCCCACCGGGCTGCGGCGCGAGCTGCAGTAGACCGATCTCGACGAGGTGATCAACGAGTGCGCCGGCCTGGGACGGCTGAGCATTTCCCGCCGCTGCCAAGCACATGGCGAGGTCACCGAAGGTGGTCGCGGGGCCGTCGAGAAGCAGCTCCAGACAGGCGTGGATCGCCGGTGTGCCATCGATTGTGATCATCGGCTCCTGCGGGGGCTGCCCCAGAAAGCGCAGCCTGTCACCGATGGCGACCACGCTGGGATTGACGCGAACGATCATGCCGCGTCGTGTGCGTTCGCTGCTCACCAGTGCGGCGTGCAGGTCAGACCGCGCGACATGACCGAGATCCAGCACACCTCGCGCGCTACGCAGTCCCTGGACACACTGGCGAACTGCGACGTCGTCCTCGGTCCACGCACCGCGGCCCGTCACCATGAATGCGCTGAAGGGGCTGGTCTTGGCGGCGGCCCGGGTCACGTACCTGGTCACGGCCGACGCCAGCCGCCGGGTGCCGCGGCTCGGATCCGCCAGCCATTTGTCGAGGTCCGCGGACAGATCGGGGCTGGCATGCAGCAGCGCCCGCCGGAAGGCGGGGGCGGCGGCGATATCCCGGAGCCGCGTCATCCTGGCCGCGGTCTGTGATCTGATCAGCTCATCGAGGACCTGGGCGCCCCCTCGCCACTGCTCGTACGTCACTATCCACCGGTTCATCCGGCCGGCGAGCTCGTGGCCGAGCAGCCGTCGCGTCCTTGGGCTCCACTCGCGTGCGGTGGGCTTGCGCACCTGGTAGAGGGCACGGCGCAGTCCGACGAGGAGCGGTTTCGAGTGCTCCTCGCTCAGGGCACCGATCACCTTGTACAGATCCTCGCTCAGTGCCTCACCTTCGGCTCTCAGCCACCGCCATGACTCGAGCCGGTTCTCCACCGCCCGTCCGACCTCAGGGGACCGCAGTTCACGCAGGACCTCCGACGGCATTCCAGCCACGCGGATCAACGGAGGGATGTCCACATTCACCTCGCTAGACAAGCCACGGGCCGTGTGTGCGGGCCGTCTTCTGGACGGCCCGCACACACGCTTACTCGTCTTCGTCTTCGTCGAGACCGGGGGCAAGAGGCATGGGGTCGTCGGTGCACGAACTGCAGCCGGTCGTGCCAGAGCAGGGGTAGCAACGGGTGGAAAGGCAGGACGCGACCACGTCCAAGCCGCGGCCCAGGGTGAGGGTCTGCACCTCCAACCCACTGATGGTGAGGTCGAACACGTCCATCGGAAGATCGTGGACATCGAAGTCGAGAGTCTGGCCGGTTGGCATCGGAACCCCTTTCGGTGTGCGAAAAGCACCGTCGAGTAGTGCCGATGCTAGGAAGGGGCGGTATGCCCGAGGTATGTCGCCGCTATGCGGCGCTTCCACAGCGGTCGCAGTCGGCTCGCCGTACGACGGCGTCCTGGCGGAACGACCACGCGCGCAAGCTGAAGGTGGCGACCTTGTCCGCCGCGAGTGGCGTCCCCACCCTGGCGCGCTGATGGAAGACCTCGCCGGCGACGATCGCCCAGGCCAGCTCGGCCAGAGCGCCATCGGGTGGGCCCTCCCCAGGGGTGCCCACGGCGGCGCGGAAGCAGGCCAGGCAGGGCGTGAAGCGACGGTCGAAGCGCGGCCCGAGCTGGAGCACATCTCCCGCAAGCCACGCTCGCAGCCACATCGCACCGCGGTCGAAGCAGGCCGCGTCGAGCTGTTCGAGCAGGTCGGCGTCCGCCTCGCCCGTTGACGCGACGACGACGAACTCACCGGCCGCCAGCACATGGTCGGGTGCGAGCATCATCACGCGGTCGCCCGACGCCGTCAGCAGTTCGGCGACCCGCTCGGCGGGTGCTCCTGTGTCCGCGATCAGGACGGGCGAGGCGTGCAGCGCCTGGAAGGCAGCCTCCACGTTGGGCCAGGTCATGGTGGTGCCCAGCATCCTCCCCACGGCGTGCGCGACGCCCGGAGGTACGCCGGCGGGCAGCGCGGGATCACCGTCGCCCTCCTGCAGGTAGCCGGCGGTGTGGAGGAGACGAAGGGCGGAGGCGATGGCCTCAGCCATGTGATGGCCCAGCTCACCGGCGAGATCCTCCCGCGTCCGGGTGCCGTCGAGCAGAGGCAGGAGCAGGGGCAGGAACGTCCGCGCCGCTGACCCGCCGAAGACCTTCCGCTCCGCCGTACCCTCAAGAAGGAGTCCGCGCTCATACGGCAGCACACTCAGACCGGGGTGAAGCTTCGGCTTGCGCGGCAGCTCGATCATTCGGCAATCGTTCCTTCCACGACGCTCACCAGACGAGCGACGCTGCGTTGCCGGGGCGCCTGCGCGGGGGCCGGTGCACACACGCCGCAGCCATGCACGGGCACGAGCCTGCTCATCGCCGGGGTGTTCGACAGCAGGTCCACATGATGGACGCGCACGTTGTCCGCTAGGTCGACCTGCCTGGCGAGTCCGGCCGCCAATGCGGGCCAGTGCGCCGGGAACCCGCGCTCGGCGGCCTCCGGAGCGCGTCGGAAGTGCTCCTCCAGCGCGTCTTGGGCGAGCGGGTCGACCGCGTGCTGGCGAATCCTGTGGCGATAGCAGGAGGAACATCCTCGAGATCCGGCGTGGGACACCGGGCCGACGCGAAGCCGCGGATGTTCCAGCACGATGGGAATGAAGTCCACGCTCTGGCTGTGTGCCGCTTCCGAGAGCTGGAGTTCTAGGTGAGGCGCGGGCACCGAGGCGGCCAGCAGCAGGGTCGTGACCTCGGGAGGGATGGATATCCCGTCATCGCTCACAGGCACGCGGACGACGTGGGTAGCGGGCCCGGTCAACGAGCGGGCGACAGCGACACCGAACGCGCCGACGGCGACGATGAGATCTGGCGAGAGCATGGACATCCTCGGGATCATGCGAACGGCTGGGGCCAGGGATTGAGGTCAGGCTCGGAGTGGGCTGTGTACCCCATGGCGGTGGGCGCCTCGTACAACCGCGGCGTCCCCCGGAACTGCGCAGTGCCCAGGAAGGACAACGGCATCAGCGCAGGAACAATGACGCGGACGACCCACATCCCCACCTCACGCGCCTCCTCGCAGGTCAAATCGACCGCGTATGCCTCCATCCCGACCGCCCGCAGCCGTTGCAGCAACCACCGCAGGGCCGGTCGGCCATGTGCGACCTCGGGAACGGCAAGCTCAGACAGGCTACGCCGGTGGGGCGAGTTCAGCAGGAAGTCGAAGGTGCGCGCCCGTTCGGGGGCGGCCATGTACAGGGCGCCGTCGAAGACGTCGTGAAAGGTCCTGGGGTCGGTTCGCTCTGGCTTGCGGTGCCGCAGGGCGAAGCGGCACGCTATCGCATCGCGAAGGACCTTGGCCACCGCCACGCGCGGGTCGAGCTCCGTGGCGCACGTCACCAGGGTGCGCGTCGTCGGATGGGACGGCGCGACCTCCACTGCGTACACGGTGGGCACGCCGAGGTCGGTCGTCGCGTCGAACAGGTGGGTGACGACCTGTTCAGAGCCGGGGAACTGCTCCGGCACGTCGTCAACCTCCAGCCGGGGCAGTGGCAGCCGCTGCAACCACGTCAAGGCGATCGCGTCCCGTTCGATCACCTCGCATAGTGCCTTGGCGAGCGCGGTGTGCACGTCGGTGTGGGCCGCGCAACCGGTGGAGATCGGCGCGGTCAGCCGCTCTGCTCGAGTGGCGGGGCGAAGGTACAGGTAGACGTAGGGGACCGGGATCCAAGTAGGCTTGGCGGTCATCAGGGAAAGGCCCAGCACCCAGCGCATGGGGGCATACTTGTCCGGCCGGACCAGGGTGCAGGCGGGATCGGCTGCCTCGGCATCGGAGATCCTTGGCACCTGATCGAGATCAAGCGCCTCCTTCCCCAGCTCGGCGGCGGTCGCCCGGATGAACTGGTCCTCGCTGTAGACGGAACTGGAGTAGCGCTCAAGCGCTTCGGCGACGGCCAGCCAGCGCGCCTCCTTCTCATCGGAGGAGACACCAACACCATCGATGGACCCGGTCGTAGGATGTCCACGCCTGGCCCTGGCCACCGACGGGAGCACCTGGGTGAGGTCACCGACCGTGGCCGCGTAGACGGGGAGCTGCGGATCTTCCTCCGGGGTCCGCAGCCGGATTGTCGAGCCGACGAGTCCGCCATAGGGCGACACCATCGCTTCGAGCCGATCAGCCACTGTATCCATCAGATCACGGTAATCCACCGAGGAGCAGAAGAACCAAGGGCCTCAGCGGCCCGACATGCGACCGGTTCATCACGACGCACTGCCCAGCTGACGATGGTGTCAACCGCCGGCGTGAATGCGCATTGCCGGAACCGCGATCAGGCCGGCGCCTGACATAGGGGCCTCTGGACTGGAACGGGCCGCGTCCACCAGTTGGCCGTGGAAGGACTGCCCAGAATGGCTTCCCAGCCGCGCGCGGAATCGGCCAGACAGGAGGCGATGGACATTTCGACGGTGCGGGCGGTCGTCGTGTTGGTCAGGTAGTCGGAGTGCGCGGCGCGTGCCTGGACCACGCGGTTCCGCCGCCGCCGCGGCACCCGGATGCCGGTGAGGACGGCACAGATGCTGACGTCGGAGAGGATCTCCTCCATCAGAGCCGGGACTTCCCGTCCCGGGTCGCGGATCAGGAAACGCGCCTGGCAGGCTGCGTCCTGTAGGCCCCAGAGGGCGGTCGGGTGGAAGGTGGTGCCCAGACGCGGATCCGCCGTTTGGCATGCTCGATGACCGCCAGGAGGTAGTGGCGCTGCCCGTTGATGGCGACGGTCCCGATGAAGTCGCAGGCCAGCAGCGCGTGGGCTTGTGAGTGCAGGAAGTCCGCCCACGTGACGGATGCTCGTTCAGGGTCTGTGCTTCCTGCTTGAGGATCTCCCACACGGTTGCGCGCAAGCTTGATGCCGAGGGTGGCGAGTTCACCGTGTGCCCGCCGGTACCCCCCGAGGGATTCTCCCGGACCAACCCCGGAACGAGCAGGCGGATGGACCGCACGGTGGGCGGACACCCAGGTCGCGTCGGCCGACAGATGCGAGCGTGATGCCGCTTGAGCAGATCGCGGTGCCGGCGCAGGACGGTGTCCGGGCGGACCAGCAGCACAAGGCGTCGAAGCTTGTCCTTCGGCAGGCGGTTCGATCTCCTTGTCCCGATCAGTCCGAGATAGCAGCCCCAGGAACGAGAAAGTGGTCGTCATCGTGAGGTACGCCAAGCGCAGTAACACGATCGGCCATCATGCCCTGCGGGCGCCCAGCGGGAGAACAAGAAAGCGCATCACCTCCACGACCTGCATGGATGAATATTCGGCACCCGCAGGGCCGACCACATGGCGTTCGAAGGGAACCGGACCTTCCGGCTTGCGTGGCAGCGTTCTGGGCTCCGAACTCCCCGCGCTGGAGCACCTGGAGCTCTTCCTCGGCTCGGCCGACAACGACGGCGCCAGACCCGCCGAGCTGGGACCACTGCTGTCGGGCACCGTCTTCCCCGCTCTGAAGTACCTCGGTCTGCGCAACGGCCAGGACACCGACGAGTTGGTCACCGCTCTGGCCCACGCCCCCATCACTCCCCGACTGGCCGCCCTCGACCTGTCCTCGTCCTTCTGGACACCCGATCTTCCGTAACCTGGACCGGCTCAACATGCACCACCATTACATGTCCGAGGAGATGACCGAACGGATCCGCACCCAGGTCACCGATGCCGGAGTCGAAGTCAACACAACGACCTCCAGGAGTCGGACGACTGGAGTGACCCTGAGGATTCAGGTGTCGAGGACGACTGGGAACCCGACTCGTACTTCCCAGCGATCATCGACTGAGCACCGCGCCGTCTGGGGTGAGCAAGCGGCTCCGAAGTCACCCTGGCGACGGCCACCCTGCTCGTCGCTCCAGCCGCCGCCACGGCGCTGGACAAGGCCAAGGCGCAGAGGCTCGTGATGGCGTTGCTTCTCACAGGGGACCCCAAGGGGAGTTTGACAAGTGGGTGGCAGCGCGCGGCAAGCGTCCGGCAGCGCGGGCCCGGCCACATGCACAACCACTACCTCTTGTCTCTGATCGAGGCCGGCACGGACCCGCACGAGGCGCTGCGTCTGCTCGAGACAAGGCTGACCGTAGTGGGCGAAACGTTCGGCTGGGACGAGTACGCGCTGCTGCGGCTGGTGATGCTTACGCACCAGGCCGCCGTCCGGGCTCAGTCCGGCGACCACGACCAGGCCATCGGCGACTACACCGCAGTCATCACCGTCGACCCCAACGAGTCACGCGCCTATTTCGAGCGCGCTGCCCTCCACCGGCACCTCGGGCGCTTGACCGAGGCGCTGAACGACTACGACCAGGCCGCCCGGCTGGCCCCCGCCCTCCCCCGAGGTGTTCTACAACCGCGGCAACGTCCGCGTGGACGTCAAAGAACTGGACGGGGGCGTCCAGGTCTCCGTCCTGGTCGGCGAGCGCATCGCGGGACGCTCCCGCCTCGGCCGGCCTGGAATCGGCTGCGACCGCGGCTGACAGGGCCGCCTTGGCGGCCGGAATGTCGTTGTCCTCGGCCAGGAGTCGGCCGCGCAGGCACAGCAGGTGGGGATCGGACGGCGCGAGCGTCAGGCCGGTCTCGACGTCGCGCCGGACGTAGACCCTGTCGCCCATGCCGCACAAGAGCCCGGCCCGGTTCACGTAGGCGTCGACGGCTCCATCCCCCGTGTGGATCTCCAAGGATCCCAGTACGTGAAATCTCATTATTTGCCCCCTCTTGTCGTGCTGGAGATCTAAGGTCTAAGGCGGCCCAGGGATGTCCGAAATAGCCCTCCGTGGGTCCAGGACAACGCGGCGAAGACTCCGGACAACAAGAGGTGAGTGCACATTGGGGCGGCCCGAGCAGCCGGTGGATCCGCTGGCCGGTCCCGTCGAAAGGCTCGCCTGGGAATTGCGCCGGCTCAGGGACGAGGCCGGGCGACCGAGCTACCGCGTACTCGCGCAGCGCGCGCATTTCTCGCGGAGCACCCTCGCCGAGGCGGCCACCGGGACGCGGCTGCCCACTCTTGAGGCGACACTGGCGTACGCCGTCGCCTGCGGTGGCGACCCCGCCGAATGGGAGCGGAAGTGGCAGCTGGTCGCGGCCGAACTCGAACGGTCGCAGCGCCGTTGCCCTTATCCCGGCCTGCTTCCGCTGGACGTCGACGCCGCTGACCTGTTCTTCGGCCGGGACGAGCTTCTCGAGGTCCTGCTGAAGGCCGTGAAGCAAGGACCGCTGACGGTGGTCCGCGGGGCCACCGGCAGCGGCAAATCCTCGTTGCTGCGGGCCGGGCTGGCCGCGCGGCTGACCGCCGACGGAACTACCGTCACGCTGCTCACTCCGGGTGCGCACCCGCTGTCCCGGTTGCGCGCCACCGACGCTGACGGCTCCGACGTGATGATCGTCGACCAGTTCGAGGAGACGTTCACGCTCTGCGCCGACGAGCGGGAACGCGCCGGCTTCCTCGACGCGCTGAGCGAGCTCGTCAGCGGTCAGGACGGCCCGGCGCTGGTGATCGGGATCCGCACCGACTTCTACGAGCGCTGCATGTCGCATCCCGGTCTGGCCGCAGCCCTCCTCGACAGCGTTCACCTGCAGGTCGGGCCCATGTCCGAGCAGGAGATGCGCGCCATCATCACCGAACCCGCCGCCCGGGCAGGGCTGAGCGTGGACCCGGATCTGGTGGTCACCGTGGTGGCCGAGGCCGCCGAGCAGAAGGGGGCGCTCCCGATGGTCGCGCACGCGCTGCGCGAAACGTGGAGCAGGCAGCAGGGAGACACGCTGGCGCTGGCGGACTACCGGGCCGTGGGTGGCGTGTCCGGCGCGATCGCGCGGACCGCTGAGCACCTGTACGCCGATCTGGAAGCCGACCAGCGGCAGTTGCTCCGCGCCGTGCTGCTGCGGCTCGTCGCCCTGGGCTCGGGCAGCTCCGACACCCGCCGCGGTCTCGACCGGGACGAGCTCGCCGGCATCGGACCCGCCGGCGAGCTGGACGCGGTCCTCGACCGGCTCGCCGCCGCCAGGCTCATCGTCGTGGACCAGGACCTGGTCGACATCGCGCATGAAGCGCTCCTCACCGGCTGGCCCCGGCTGCGGGAATGGCTCACCGCCGACCGCGAGACCCTTCTGCGGCACCAGCGGCTCACATCTGACGCGGCCGAGTGGGACCGCAACGGGCGCGGCGAGGACTACCTGTACCGCGGCACTCGCCTCGCCCTCTGGGACGGCGAGGCGAGCTTCGTACCGCTGAACGAACTGGAGCGATCCTTCCTGGCGGCCTGCCGCTCGAGCGCGGCCGAGCGCGCCCGGGCCCGCCGCCGGACCCGTCTCGCCTTCGGCGGGCTGCCGGTCGCCGCCGTCGCGGTCATCGTGCTGGCCGCGCTCGTCCTGGTCCAGGTAGGCAACAGGAACGTCGAGCGCGACCGTGCCGCCTCGGTCCGGCTGACCGCCGAAGCGCGCCGCCAGCTCCAGCAAGACCCGGAACTGGCGTTGCTGCTGGCGATCGAGGCGTACGAGGTGGAGCCCACTCCGGAGGCCGACCTCGTGCTCCGCCAGGCCACTGCAGACTCCCGGCTGCGTGGCTCCACCCCGGTCGGCCTGCGCAGGGTCACAGGAACGACGGCCACCCCGGACGGTCGGAAGATCGCGATCTGGGGCGCCGGTGCGGGCCCGGCGGGCCTGGAGATCTGGAGCCTGGACGGTACCGCGCCGCGCCGGGCCGGCCATGTGCTCCAGGCTGATCAGACGGACGGCATCCTGAGCGCCGCGTTCAGCGAGGACGGCCGGCAACTCGTCACCGGAGGCTCCGGAGGAGAACTGGTGCTATGGGACCTGGCGTCAAGCGGTCCGCCCGTGGTTCTGGGGACCGTTGACGGTAGCGTCCACGGCGTCAGCGTCAGCCGGGACGGCAGGGTGGCGAGCGCGCACATCGACGGCGTGCGCATCTGGAAGCCGGGACGCTCCAAGCCCGTCAAGCTCAAGGTCCCCGGCCGCGCGGTCAGGAGCGTCTCGTTCAGCCCCAGCGGCCGGCTGCTCGCCACCGGGGGCAACGGATCGCCGCTGCGACTATGGGACATGACCCGGGACCGGCCCGTTCTGCAGCGCGCGGCCGCGCGCGGTGAGCCGGAGCAGGTGGCCGTCAGCCCGCGCGGACCATGGGTCGCGACCGTCGAAGGCGACGTTCCCCGTGTCTGGGACGCGATGGAGGCGTCGGCCGGCGACTGGATCCCGCAGATCGAGCTGGCCGGCCACCCCCCGAAGCTGAACGGCCTGGTGTTCACCGCGGCCGGGGATCGCATGGCGACCTACGGCGCCGACGGCGTGATCCGCGTCTGGACGACGGGCAGCGACGCCGACCCGCTGGTGTTGCGCAGCCCGAAAGGGAATCCGCGCGGGGCGGCGTTCACCCCGGACGGGAAGTCATTGGTCAGCGTCGATGCGGACGGCTCCCTGCGGACGTGGGACATCACGGCGGGCGACCCGACACCGAGCGAGGGCAGGCCCCTGGCGCTCAGCGCTGACACGAGCACGGTGGCGGTCAGCGCGGGGCCGGATTCGCTCCTCAGCCCGCGGGACGTCCGCATCAAGATATGGCGCGGCACGACCCCGGCCGAGGTGGGCGGCCCGCGTGATGCCGGCTACCTCGTCGCGCTGAGCCCTGACGGCCGGCGGATGGCGGGCATCGGCCGGGCCGGGACCCTGAGCCTGTGGGACCTCACCGCCGCCGGCGCGCCAGTCACCACACCCGCGCCCTTCCGCGGCCTCCCGGCTGGCCTGGTGTTCAGCGCCGACGGAAAGAGGATCGTGGCGGGCGCCTTCGACACCGAACCGCAGGTGTGGCAGATCTCCCCGTCCGGCGGGCTGACAGCGCTCACGGGCTGGCAGGCCCGGCCCACGGGCCGCGCCGACGGCGACGTGGCACTCAGCCCGGACGGCATGAAACTGGCCGACGCCCGTGACGACCACACCGTCGTCGTCTGGGACCTGACCGGCAAGAGCGAGCCGAAGATTCTTCGCGGCCATGTGGAGGACATCACCGGCCTCGCCTTCAGCCCAGACGGGCTGCGACTGGCCGCCGCGGCCGCGGACGGCGCCATCCGGCTCTGGGACACCGGCGGCCGGGGCGAGCCCGCGGCCGTGCTGCAGGGCGCCGAGAACACCGTCCGTAAGGTGAGGTTCAGCCCTGACGGCACCTGGCTGGTCACCAACGAACCCGCGGGCCACCTGCGGCTCTGGCGGGCGACAGGCGGCGGCGAACCGCTGGAGTTGACCGGCTGGGGCGCGACCGGCGGTCTCGCGGCATTCAGCCCCGACGGTACGCGGATCGTCAGGGGGTTGAGCCCGCAGATCATCCTCGGTCGCCCGCTGGCGACCGGTCTGGGCGACAGCCTCGTCCGGACCCGCGCCTGCGAGGTGTGCGGCCCGGCCGGAACGGTGCTCGAACTGGCCAGATCGCGCCGTACCCGCGAGCTGACCGCGGAAGAACGCCGCAGCCATCTCGGCCCGAACTCCTGACCTGCACCGTTGCCCCGGAGCGTGGGAGTCCAGCGTGACGGTCGTGGGCGAGCGCGCCGTCCGCTTCATCGACGGCCACCTGTCAGGTATACCGGGGGACGCATCCTGCGCCGAAGCTCGCAGTGGACGGCGTCCAGCATCACGGCCCGGGCGCCGTCGAGATCTTCAACGAGGTCGCTCCGAGCAGCTCCATGATCCGGCGGCCACGCGAAACCACAGGTAGAGGCGCTTGCGATCGGTGGGCGCCATGCGTCGACGGCGGCCAAGCGTGGTTCTGGCACCCATTTCGGTCGTCTACCGGGCGATCATCGATCTGATCAACGCGCTCCCGCGCTCAAGTGCTTGACGGGGTCGGGAGGCTGAGGGAGGTCCTGGGCGAGCAGGACCTCCAGCTCCTCCTCGGTGAGGAGATGGACGTCACACAGAATCCGAGCTGACTGATGCCAGCACTTCCGTGCCTCGTCCTGCCGTCCAAGATCGTGCAAGGTGTCGCCGAGCCCCCACAGGGTAACGGCCTCCAGCGCGCGGGCACCGGCCTTGTGGTGGAGGTAGACCGCCCTCCGGTATCCGGCCTCGGCCTCAACGAGGCTGCCGGCGCGTCGGCAGGCATCGGCCAGCGTGTCGGTCGCCGTTGCCTCGCCGAGGGGATTGTCGAACTCCGCCCAGATCTCCAGGCTTTTTCGGCCCGCGTCGATTGCGTCGTCCAGCCGGCCCATTCTGATCAGCACCGCGGCCCGGCCGTTGAGGATCATCGCTTGGTAGTCGCGCAGGCCGCTGGCCGTCGCTGTCGCCATCGCCTCGTCCTGGGTGGCAAGCGCGTCGTCGAAGCGCTCCAGCTTGCCGTAGGTCGTGCCGAGGTTGTGGAGGGTGCCCGCCTTACGCAGGGGCAGACCTGCTCGATCCCAGCACACCAGGGCACGCTCGAACTGCTCGACCGCAGGCTCGAAGCGACCCTGGTTCTTGTGGATGCTGCCCAACTGGTTGTGCCCGCGGGCTTGGCCCGCCCAGTCACCAGTTTGGACGGCCACCTGCAGGGCCTGGTGATGGATCTCGGCCAGGTCGGCGAGCCAGCCTCTGTGGCTGAAGGGTCTGTTGAGACTGGCGGCGAGGCCTTCGACCGTGCCGGGATCGTGGGTGCGGGTGGTGGCCTGCCGGGCGACGGCGATGAGGTTGTCGCGCTCCAGCTCGATCCAGTCGATCGCCTCCTGCGGTGTGTCCAGGCGAAGGCCCGGTTGGTCGGCGCGGAGGTTTCTGACAATGGGGGAGGTGGGATCGAGCAGAAGGCTGGCCGTCCTGGCTGTGGCGAGGTAATGGTGTAACGCGCGGCGGGTGGCGGCCGCTCGATCGCTCTCCTGGACGATGTCGTCGGCTTGTTCGTGGGCGTAGAGGCGGACGAGGTCGTGCATCCGGTAGCGGCCCACCCCCGCCGATTCGAGCAGCCGGGCATCCAGGAGGCGGTCCAGCGTGGCCTCCACCGTGCGCTCGGGCCGATCAGCGAGAGCGGCGGTGGCTGCCGGGGTGTGGGTGGGCGTGTCGAGGAGGCCGAGCAGGGCGAACAGGTGGGCGGCGTCCTGGCCGGCGGGCTCCTCCTGGAGGTGATGGAGGCTGACGGCGATGCCGGCACGGACGGCCAGGTCGGCATGCTCCAGCGTGTCCAGGCGGCGGGTGGCGTCAGCGAGCCTGTCGGCGAGGTAGGACAGCGTCCAGTCGGGGCGGGCGGCCAGACGAGCCGCCGCGATGCGAAGGGCGAGGGGCAGGCCCCCGCAGAGCCGGACGATCCGCCCGGCAGCCGCCGGCTCGGCGTGGACCCGGCCGGGACCGGCGATCCGGGCCAGCAGCGCGGTGGAGTCGGACGGGTCGAGTCCGGGCAGGTTCAGCTGGCTCGCCCCGTCGAGGGAGGTGAGAACCTGCCGGCTCGTGATGACGACCGCGCACCCCGATCCGGCGGGAATGAGCGGGCGGACCTGGCGGGTGTCGAGGGCGTTGTCGAGGATGATCAGCACGTTCCGCGCCGAGGTGAGGGATCGGTAGCGGGCCGCGGCCTCGTCGACCGTGGTCGGTACGGCGGAGCCGTCCAGCCCGAGCGAGCGCAAAAGCCGGCCGAGCGCCTCGAGCGGCGACAGAGGCCGGAGCCCGTCAGTGGCGCCGTGCAGGTCGATGTAGAGAACGCCGTCGGTGTAGCGGTCGGCGACGGCGTGCGCCAGGTGTACGGCCAGCGCGGATTTGCCGATCCCGCCAGAACCGTCGATGGCGACGATCGCCGGCGTGCCGGCTTCCGAGGCGGTGAGCGCCTTGTCGAGCCAGGCGAGCTCGACATCGCGGGCGGTGAAGGCGCGGGTGTCGGCGGGCAGCTCGGCCGGGGCGACGGCGTGGCCGAGCGTGGCATCCTGCGCCGGAGTGGCCAGATCGAGGACGGGATCGCGAGCGAGCACCGCCTGCTGGAGCCGGCGCAGCTCGGCACTCGGCTCGATGCCGAGCTCCTGGATCATGACGCGGCGAGTCTCCTGGTAGACCGCGAGCGCTTCCGACGACCGTCCAGCGCGATACAGCGCCAGCATCAGCTGCGCATGCGGCCTCTCCCGCAGCGGGTGCGCCTCGATGTGGACGGTCAGATCCGGTATCACCGCATGGTGATCACCCGCCGTCATCCGCAGATCGACGTGATCCTCCAGAGCAGTGAGACGTTCCTCCGTCAGACGGGTGGCCTCGATCTGGCCCCACTCCGCCGACATGCCCGCCAGAGCCTCTCCCCGCCACAAGGCCAGAGCCTGCCGGAACGACCTGTCAGCCGTAACGATCTCTCCCCTGGCCCGGCCGGCACGCGCCTCGCGCACCAGCCGCATGAACAGGTGAGCATCGACGTGATCAGGTGGCACGTCAAGGCAGTATCCACCCGGCGCGGTCACGATGACCTCGTCGAGCGCCCGAGGCGCAAGGAACTCGCGAAGCTTCGACACCACGATGTGGAGCTGCTTCGGCGCCGTCGCCGCCCGGCTCTCTCCCCACACATCGGTGAGAAGCTGGTCAGTGGTGACCACTCGGCCGGCGCTCAATGCCAGCCGGGTCAGCAGGCCGATCCGTCGGCTGCCGGTCAGCGGCAGCACGTCGCCGTCTGCCGTCAGCTCCCACGGCCCCAAGATCTTGATCCCCAGTCCCATCGCACAACCCTCCGTAGGCAGGACCAGCGTTTCATCGGTCATGACCGTTACCTGTTGGAGGGCCTCCTCCGCGATCTTCTGAGCGGCAGGTGACGAACCTACCGGAACACATCGCGTGTTGGCACGCTGTCGCCGTGTCGTTGCGTGCGCGGGCCGCTTCAGCTGCCACGTCGGACGCAGATCCTCGGAGGCGTCGCAGATCGACTCGCTGGGGTCAGGCATGGCCAGAGTTGGCACCTCGACAACGACCCGCCATTTCCACCCCAGGGAGGAGCCACTTCTGGGAGCCACCGCCCTGCGACTCCCCCAGACTTCCCGGTGTTCCTTCGCAATCGAAGGGGTCAGGGGTTCGAATCTGTCGACGACAGGTGAATACTGACCCCCAGGCGACGGGCGGGTTCTCGGCCCGGAGTGGGCACGCACAGCAGTTTGGCAGCCGTGCAGCGCGGGTAGGGGTGGCGCTCGACCTCATCAGCGTCACGGTCGGCGTCGCTCGGGGCGTCGGTCATGCCCGATGCTCTCACAAACATTTCTCAGAACCGGTGTTGCCCAGCGTTTACGTGAGAACGGGTTCTGAGAACCGATCGGCGGTCCGCTGCATCCTGGTTCGCGATGTTTGATCGTGCTCTGGGAATGGCGCTGCAGGTGAACGCGCCGTGCGGGACTGGCTCGCACGGCGCGTTCAAGTGGTCTCGTTCCAGCCGCCCCGGTGGAGCGGGCCGCGTACGGCGAAGCTGTAGCAACTGCCCTGCTACTCGTTGGCGACATCGGGTCGATGATTCTCCTGGCAGGCCGGTACGGATACCGTGGGGCAGTCTTACCTCTGGTCTCTCCCGGTGATCGGTAGCCTGCAAGTCACATGTAGGCCTGCACGTCTAGACATGCATATATGAACCAAAGATGCCGGAAGTTCGCATGAAGACAGTGTTCCATCCCGTCATTGCCGCGGATAAGCCCGCCATCTCGTTAGAATGCCGACTCCACTAGGGAGGGAAGTACGCTCCTCATGGCGCTGGAGATCAGGTTCCTCGGCCCGTTGGAGGTCCTGGCCGGTGACGAACCAGTGCGGCTCGCCGGGCAGCGACGAATCGGTGTGTTGGCCAGACTCGCCCTGGACGCCGGGCAGGCCGTGAACACCGAGCGGATCCTCACCGACATCTGGGGAGACGGCTCCGCGGCGACCGCGGCCAAACAACTCCACATCGTGATCTCCAAACTGCGCCAGACCCTTGGACCGCATGCCACCGAAGAGATCATCCAGACCACGCCCGGCGGCTACCGGCTCGCGCTCGAACCAGACCACGTCGACGCCCACCTGTTCCTCAGCCTGGCCAAACGCGCCCGCACCGGCCAGACGCAAGGAGCCGACGCCCTGTTCCGCCAGGCCCTGCGGCTGTGGCGAGGCGACCCGCTGGCCGAGCTGGCCGCTCCCTGGGCACGCATCGAGGCCACCCGGCTCGAAGAGGAACACCTCACGGTCGTGGAAGACCACGCCGATCTGCGCCTCGCCGCCGGGGACCATCACGCGGTGGCCGTCGACCTGGCCGCGCACGTTCGGGCCTATCCGCTGCGCGAACGCCCCGCCGCCCAGCTCATGCTCGCCCTGCACCGCGGCGGCCGCTCGTCCGAGGCGCTCGCCGTCTACCAGGCCACCCGCCGGATCATGGTCTCCGAACTCGGCATCGAACCCGGCGCCCAACTGAGCCGCCTTCATCAGGCCGTTCTGGTGAAGGACCCCGCGCTCGACCTGACCACCCCGGACCAGCAGGTCATGCTCGGCGCGCCGTACATCCCGGCCGAACTTCCCGCCGACACCCACGCCTTCACCGCTCGCGCCACCGAGATCCAGCATCTGCGCGACGTGCTCGGCCAGTCCGGCGAACCCGCACGCGGGCCCTCCGTCACCGTCATCGACGGGGCCGGCGGCATCGGCAAATCCGCCTTGACCGTTCACGTCGCCCACGGCGTGGCCGACCGGTTCACCGACGGCGTCATCTATCTCAACCTGCACGGATCCACCCCCGGACTCGATCCGCTGACCCCTGCCCAAGCCCTGCGCCACCTGCTGCGCTCGCTCGGCCTGGACGGCGCCGCCGTACCCGCCGATCCCGGGGAGGCCGCGGCCCGCTACCGCTCCCTGACGGCGGCCGGCAACCTGCTGGTCATCCTGGACAACGCCCGCGACGTCCGTCAGGTCCGCCCGCTAATCCCCGCCGGTCCCGGGTGCAAGGTCCTGATCACCAGCCGGGACCCGCTGGTCACCCTGGACAACGCTGGCCACCTCCACCTGGGCACGCTGAACGCCGCCGACGCCGCCGCGCTGCTGTCCCGCCTGGCCGGGCCCGACCGGGTGCGCGCCGAGCCGCAGGCGGCCGAGCGGATCGTCCACCTGTGCGGCGGCTTCCCCCTCGCCCTGCGGATCGTCGGCGCCCGCCTGGCCGCCCGCCCTGACTGGACCCTATCCGGCCTGGAAGCGCGCCTCGCCGACGCCACCCGCCGCCTGGACGTGCTGGAGTACGCCGACCTGGCCGTCCGCGCCAGCATCGCGGTCAGCCACCACCACCTCCGGGAAGAGCCCACCGGCCACGACGCCGCCCACCTGCTGCCGCTGCTCGGCCTGCTCGGCCTGCCCACCCACACCCCGGCCACCACCGCCGCCCTGACAGGCTGGCCCCATCGCCGCGCCGAAGCCGCCCTGGAACGCCTCCTGGACGCCCGCCTCCTCGAACCGGCCGGACCTGACCGTTACCAGTTCCACGACCTGGTCGGCCTCTCCGCCCGCGAACTCGCGCTCCAGGACCTCGCGGAGGAGGAACGCACCACCGCCGTACGGCGCGCGCACCACCACTACCTGACCACCCTCTGGCTGGCAAGCACCCTCCTCAGTCGCGATGCCCTCGTACTGCGACGCCCCGTCGAGTTGCCCGATATCACCTTCAAGGACCCGGCGGAGGCGGGACGATGGGTCCAGGACGAGCGGGACAACCTGCTGGCCGCCGCGCAGCAGGCGTTGGCCAGCCCCGACCCGGCAACCGCCGTCGGCCTGGCCATCGGGCTCCACTGGCCCTTCTGCTATCAGGGCTGGCACACGCAACTGGCCGACATCTACGCGCACGCCATCGAGGCGGCCGATCGCATCGCGGCGTGGGAGGACAAGGCCCAGCTCCGCAGCTTTCTCGGCTGGGTTTTCCGCGACCAGGGCCGCTACGACGCCGCGATCGCGCAATTGCAGACAGCTCTCACCGACTGGGACCGTGCCGGCCTGCCTCGGCGAAAGGTCGGGGCGCTCAACAACCTCGGCGTCATCAACACGATCGTGGGCCGTCTCGACGACGCGCTCGCCCACCTGGAGTTTGCTCAGACGCTCAACGACGACGCCGAACGCCCGGGGGCCGCGGCCGCGCTCCGCAACAACCGGGTGCATGTCTACTGCCGGCAGGGGCGCTTCGACGAGGCGATCGCGGAAGCACGCCAGTTGGTGGCACTGTGGCCAAAGGCAGACCCGCGCGCCGGTGCGGGCACGGCACACGATTCGCTAGGCGACGCCTACCGTCATGCCGGTCGGCTGACCGAGGCGGTGGACAGCTACACGACGGCCGTGCGGCTGCTCCACGAATCGGACTCATAATCCGTGGGTCGTGGGTTCAAGTCCCACCCGCCCTACCACGTAGGCCTGCGGCTTTACGCGGATCCGTAATCGCGTCATCTGATCGTGAGTCACGGTGAGCCACATGTGAGTCACGTCGTATCCCGGGCCTTGCCGATCTTCCGGTTGGTCGCCCGGACCGCCTTCAGCACCAGCCGCGCGGTCGCCTTGGCGCTATCGTGATACAGCTGCGGCAGCACCGAAACGTAGGTGTCGGCGGTCAGCACGATGCTGGCATGCCCCAGCGTGCCCTGCACCACCTTCAACTCTGTCCCCGACGCCAACGCCAACGTCGCAGCTCCGTGCCGCAAGTCGTGCAATCGGACCGGCGGCAGCCCACTCGCAGTCACCAGCTTGTGGAAGCGGTGCGTGAGATAGCTCGGCTGCACCGGTGCTCCGCCCTCCAGGGTGAAGATCGGGCTGGTCGGTGACCACCGCTCCCCCGGCAGCCGGCGCTGCGCACGCTCGTGCCGGCGCAGCAGCCGCACGGTCTCCGGATCGAGTGCCAACGTTCGCCGGCTGGCCGCGCTCTTCGGCTCACACCAGACCAGCCCTTCGCCGGCGTGCACCAGCTGATGGGCGATGGTGAGCTCGCGCCGCTCCAGATCGACGTCCACCCAGCGCAGCCCGGCGACCTCCCCGCGCCGCAGCCCGCGCAAGGCCACCAGCCACCACAGCACGAACAACGAGTCCTCCCGCGCGAACCTTAGGAAGGCGGCCAGCTGCTCGACCGTCCACACCGCCACCGATGGACGCTCTCCCCCGCGCCGCCAGGCCGCCTCCCGACGAGCCGTCCACACCACTGGATGCATTCGCGCCGGCGCCGGCAACCGAACGCCCTGCGCCGGATTGACGGCGATCAGGTCCTCACGCACCGCGTGGTTCAGCGCGGCCCGCAGCGCCGCCCGGATCCGTTCCAAGGTGGATGCGCTGATCGGCTGCCCGTACCGATTCCGCCGCCGCCCCAGCGCCACGAACATCCGCGTCACGTCCCGCCGCGACAACTCCGCCAGCTTGACCCGGCCCAGGTACGGGATCAGATGCAGCCGCACGTGATCCCGATAGGCCCGATGCGTGGTCGGCCGCAACCGCGACTCCACCACCGACAACCAGTACCGCAACCACTGCCCCACCGTGCACCCGGCGAAGAACGGCCCGTCTACCTCCGCCGCCAGCAACTCACCGCCCGCTGACCGCGCCGCCTCCGCACTCGCGAACCCACCATGCCGAACCCGCTCCCGCCGGCCCGACGCCCCCACAACCTGAACCGCGAAATACCAGCTCCCATGTCCCACCTCGGCCAACCGGCCGCAACGGCCACCCAGCCGCCTGCCGCTGACCTCGTCGCTGCATCCGCACCGCTTGTACACCACGCAATGCCTGTCGTCGCTGTCTGTCATCGCTCGCCTCCAGGACCGTCTCAAAGGCAACGTACGAACCGAGCAACAACAGACCCAGACAAGAGGAACATTCAGGTAGGCAGCCCAGACAAGTGGTCACATCAATTCAAAAGAACCGAAGCCAGGACAGGGTCATTGGCCCCACGCTCAAGGCGCCTTGGGCCACTCGTCATCAATTTCGGGATGACGACCCGGGAATCGAACGGGGTGGATGTCAGCGACGGTGCGCCCCGGCCAGCCCGCAAGCGCAACGTCGACGTCTTGCCTGGACCACTCGGCCAGTCACCGCGCGACGTCCTTCCGACCTGCAGTCCAGTACTCGCGGAGCCGACTTCTTCCGTTACCAAAAAGGATCTTTACGGAAGATCACTACACATGTGATGATCATCCCGTTTTGCCACATCTGTTCGAAAGTCTCGAGTGAAACCATCACGAACGTCGCCCGGCTTATCCAGCCGGACGCGCCGCCGCGCGGCCCTGATCGCGGCCCTGACCATGCCGCTCTCCCTGATGAGCGCACCTGCGGTCGCCCAAGGCCCCACGCCACTCCCCACCACTCCCGCTCCCATGACGCAGCCGAGCACCCCAACCACACCCACCAGCAAGGCGCTGGCGCAAGCCAAGAAGGAAAACCGGCGCGTCGAGATCGAGTCCATGCGCTCGGAAAGAACCACCTACTACGCCAATCCGGACGGCAAGACGCTCCACATGGAGCTGAATCTGGAGCCGGTCCGGTTCAAGAACGCCGATGGCAACGGCTTCACCCCGATCGACACGACCCTCGTCGAAACCGGCGGCGTCATCAAGCCCAAGGCGGTCAAGGGCGACCTGACGCTGTCGGCCGGCGGTGACACAACGGCGATCAAGACCAACGACGCCAAGGCCACCGCCCGCGTCGATGCCTCCCGCAAGCTGCCCGAACCGACCCTCAAGGGCAGCACCGCAACCTACCCGTCGGCGTACGGCAGCGGCGTCGACCTGGTCGTCACCGCCACCCCTACCGGGTTCCGGCAGCAGATCGTCATCCGGGAACGCCCGGCCGGGCCGGTGTCCTTCCGCATCCCGGTGGAACTGCCCAAGGGGATCTCGTTCGGCAGGGGCGACAAGGGCCAGCCGACGCTGAAGGGCAAGGATGGCAAGGCGTTCCTCGACATCCGGCCGGCGCCCCTGCTGGACGCGGTCGCCGCCGACCCCAGCGGTGACCTGGAGGCCGCCAAGGTCGGCAGAGCGGCCGTCGCCCTGGACGGCTCTGAGCTGGTGTACAGCCCGGACCCGGCGTTCCTCGCCGACCCGGCGACGACGTACCCGGTGACCATGGCCGCCGTCGATGACGACTGGTACGAGTGTGAGATCGACACGCCGTCCAGCACGTACTGCCCCGACGGGGTGAGCGCGCCGTACGACGGCGAGCCGATGGACACCTTCGTCAACGACTCGACCTACCCCGACAGCTGGTCCAACTTCAACCTCGACCGTATCCTGGTCGGCAAGTCCAACGGCGGCGATGTCCGTTGGCGCAGCTATATCCAGTTCCCGCTGCCCGCGAAGAGCGACCCGTTCTGGGGCTCGAAGATCGAGAACGCGGACCTGGTCCTGTGGAACCACTATTCCAGCGACTGCGGGCTCTACGTCGAATCAGGCATCACCGCCCGGCGTGTCACCTCCGACTGGGACGAGCTGGAGATGACGTGGTCCAACCAGCCGTCGGTCACCAGCGAGGGCGCGGACACCGAGTACGGCGGCTACAACAGCGACAACTGCACCGGGTCGATGGATAAGGAATGGGACCTCATCCATTGGGTCAACGACATCGTGCAGGCATGGGCCAACGGCGAGCCGAACTACGGCATCCAGCTCACCGCGGGCAGCGAGTCCGACATCACGAACTGGCGGCGCTACCGCACCCGGGAGTCCACCTACCCGTACCCGGCACACGCCCCCCGACTCAGCGTGGACTTTGAGCCTCCGGCGCCGCCTCGCCAGGAGACGGTCGTCATCGCCGTGCCGGAGCCCTTGGACACCGTACCCACCGACTACGATCAGGCGGTCGCCATGTCGACCCGTGTGGGGACGACGGTGGAGGAGTTCGCGACGATCGACGTGCCCGATGCAGCTGTCGACGGCACCCTCGCCAACCACAACGGGATGGCGGACACGGTCGGCACCGACAAGCTCACGCCGGTCGACCCGAACGCTCCGGAGCCGGACGACACCAATGGCGGTGACGGTGAGGACGTCCTGGCGCCGCGAGTCCTGACCCACGAGCCCGTTGCAGGCGCGACCGAGGTCCCGCTCGACGCGGTGGTGCGGGTGACGTTCACCGAGCCGGTGGGCAACGTGGAAATTACCGTGCGGGCCTCCGATGGCACGACCATCCCGGGTGCTCTGGCCTACAGAGAAGACGACAAGATCGTGACGTTCACTCCGGCTCAGTCGTTGGCACCGGGCACCACGTTCTCGGCGGACGTCGCCTGGGCGATCGACGGCGCGGAGAACACGATGGAGCCCTACTCGTGGTCCTTCCGGACAGTCGACCAGGCAGCCGCCCGCTGGACGTTCGACGAGGGAGACGGCCGTACGGCCGCCGACACCTCAGGGAAGGGCCACGACGCGAGCCTGAACGACACGGCGGCGTGGACCACTGGCAAGAGCGGGAACGCGATCTCCAACGTGCCGTCGCAGGCGCGCACCGTCGCCTCCGCGGCGGCGGTCAAGCAGGGCAAGGCTGTCGAGGTGTCCGGTGAGACGACCGCGACCAGCATCACCTACGCCCAGCCGGACGGGAAGACGTTCAAGACCGAGGTCACGGCCGGCCCGGTACGCAGCTGGCAGGGCGGCGGCTGGGCGCCGATCGACACCACTCTGGCCGAGCAGGGCGGCAAGCTGCGGCCCAAGATCCTCGCCGAGGGCGCGGCTCTCGAGATCACCGCCGGCGGTACCGATCCGTTCGTCAAGATGTCGGTCGACGGGAAGTCGTACGCGCTGCGCTGGCCGACGCCACTGCCGAAGCCCACGGTCAAGGGCAATGTGGCCACCTACACCGACGCCGCCGGGGTCGGAGCCGACCTGGTGGTAACGGCGTTGCCGACCGGGTTCAGGCACGAGGTGATGCTGCGCCAGCGGCCCGCCAAGCAGGTGGAGCTGCGGATCGGCGTCGAAGACGACGGCCTGACCATGACCGAGGGCAAGGGCGGCCGGCTGCTACTGAAGGGCAAGGACAAGAAGCCAGTTGCCAACATGACCCGGCCCGCCATGGCGGACAGTGGCGGCGGTAGAGGCCGCCCTGCGTCGATCAACCGCGGCGTGGCCGACACCGACGTGGTTACCAAGGACGGCCACACGGAACTGCTGCTCAAGCCGGACCACGCGTTCCTGGCCGACTCCAGCACCACCTATCCGGTACGACTGGCCGCCGCGGTCACGCTGCCGGTGACCGCCGATGTGGAGGTGACTTCCGACAGCGACGCCGACTTTCCGGCTGACCCGGCAGCGGCGTACATGATGGCCGGCACCAGAACCGGCGGGTTCAAGTACCGGGTGCATCTGAAGTTCGACACCCCGAACCTGACCGGCTCCACCGTCACCGACGCCAAGCTGTCGATGAACACCATCGACGCCCAAAACTGCGGCGCCGCGCTCACCAATGGCATCCAGGTCGCCCGCCTCACCGGCGCCTGGGACCCCGCCAACGTGCACTGGGCCAACAAACGCGCATTCACCACCGAGGACGCCTCGACCAACTTCAAGGGCGTCACCATGGACTGCGCCACCTGGCCGGACAGCATGGAGTGGAATGTCACCGGCATCGCCCAGGACTGGGCCGCCGGTGCGGCCGACCAGGGCCTGGTGCTCAAGTCCCCCGGCGAGGCCAACATCAACAACTACCGGGTCTTCACCTCGGCGGAGAACACCGATGAGTTCGGCAGCCCGCCGAAACTGACCCTCACCACCAGCGGCCCGCCGTCCGCGCCGACCGTATCCGCGCCAGCCATCAGCCCGGCGCAGGCCGTGAACGGCACGACGGTGACGACCTCGCTCACCCCGCAGCTCGCCGCGACTGTCACCGACGCCGCTGGTGGCGACCTCACAGGTGAGTTCGAGGTCGAGCACGACCCGGCCGCTCCCTCTGGGCAGGGCAGCGGCCAGATCTGGGCCGCCACCTCGCCGGCCGTCGCCTCCGGCGGCCAGGCCACCGTCAGCATCCCCGCCGGGAAGCTGACCGACGGCTGGAAGATCCGCTGGCGGGCCCGCGCGGTCTCCTCCACGGCCGCCTCGGCGTGGTCGGACTGGCAGACGGCCACCGTGGACGTACCAAACCCGACCGCCGATGCCCTCCAGGCCACCCCTTCCCAGGTGATCAACGGCATCACCGTGGCCACCAGCCTGACCCCGGCCCTGCGGGCCACGGTCACCGACCCCGCCGCGCAACCGCTGCGGGCCGAGTTCGAGATCGAGCACGACCCGACCGCACCCGCGGGGCAGGGCACCGGCCAGATCTGGACCGGCGCCCTCGACAACGTCACCTCCAGCACCCAAGCCACGGCCACTATCCCCGACGGAAAACTCACCGACGGGTGGAAGGTGCGCTGGCGTGTCCGCGCGGTTAACACGACCACCACGGTCGGCTCGCCGTGGTCGGACTGGCAGGCCGTGACCATCGATGTGCCGGACCCGGTCTCCGAACCAGCCGTCGGCGCGCTGCAGGTCACCCCGTCCGAACAGGTGGACGGCACCACCGTCACCCCCACCCGCACCCCGGCGCTGCTCGCCCAGGTGAGCGACCCGGCGGGCACGCCGCTGCGCGCCGAGGCCGAGATCGAGCACGACCCGGCCGCACCCGACGGCCAGGGCACCGGCCAGATCTGGACCGGCGCCGTGAACAACGTACCGGCCGGTACACAGGCGAGCATCGCCGTCCCAGCTGACACACTCACCGACGGGTGGAAGGTGCGATGGCGGGCCCGCGCCGTCTCGGCCACCGCCACCTCGGCCTGGTCGGACTGGCAGACCTTCACCATCAACCTGCCCAAGCCCACCGTTACCGGCCTGACCATCGCTCCCTCCAAAGTGGTGGACGGAGTGACGGTGACCGACACGCTCACTCCCGCGCTGCAGGCCACCCTTACCCACCCGACCGGCCAGGCCCTGCGCGCCGAAGCCGAAGTCGAGCACGACCCGACCGCAACCGGACAGGGTACCGGCCAGATCTGGACCGGCAGCGTGGACAACGTCGCTTCCGGAACCCAGTCCAGCATCGCCGTTCCCGTCGGCAAGCTGGCCGACGGGTGGAAGGTCCGCTGGCGACTCCGCGCGGTCGTCGGCGACACCTCCTCGGCCTGGTCGGACTGGCAGCAGGTGACCGTGGACATCATCCAGCCGGGCGAGGAACCCCTGGCCCAGACGGCCAGCGCGGTGATCCGCACCGACCAGAGCTTCACCGCCGCCGCGTGGCTGCGCTGGAGCAACAAGGACGGCGACTACACCGTCCTCGAACAGAAGGGCACCCACCAGGCGCCGTTCCGGCTCGGCAACACCGCCGAACACGGTCTGGTGTTCACCTTCACCAACGCCGACGCCGCGGACGCGACGGTCGAGGGACTCCGGTCGGGGGTGGAGCCGCCGGTCGATGAGTGGTTCCACCTGGCGGGCGTGTACGACGCAGCCACCCGGACGGCCACCTTGTACCTGAACGGAGCACAGGCCGGGACCGCACAGCTGTCCCTCCCCGCCTGGGACGCACAGGCCCCGCTGCTGATCGGCGCAGCAGTGGCCGGCGGCATCGACGAGGTCAGGATCTACCAGCGGCCGCTTTCTGGGACAGGAGTCGCCGAGCTGTTCACCCAGCCCCAGCCCACCCCGTCTCCGGCAGCGCCTTCTGCGGAGCCGACCCCGGCCCGTCCGGCTCCCACCACGACGGCGGGCGCCTCGTCCGTCGCCAGCGACGACGACTTCTACAAGCGGGTCAAGCTGGAGGACTGCCTGGCCCTGGACGACAACTACGACGGGGACACGGCTGACAGCTACGTGACCTGGATGAAGGGGGAGTACGCCTTCGGCCAGTCCCGGATCCATGAATCCACCTACAACTACTGCTGGTCGTCCTACATTTACGTCCTGGAGTTCGCCGAGAACCCGTTCACGGGCGGAATGGTGAGGTCCGCGAAGCGGTCGTTGCTCAAGAAGGCGAAGACGAGGAACGGGCAGGCGGTCGAGGTCGAAGACGACGACGCGTTCCGGTTCCGCGCCACCTGGGTCATGCACACCTATCTCGGTGGCACCGGAGGAAAGGAGTTTTCCCAGGGTCAGCTGTCGGCGACGTCGTTCAAGGTGTTCACCCGGCTCGACCAGTTCGCGGTCGTCGACAGCGACGGTGGCGTGAAGGTGCCGTCGGGTGACCTGAGCGGGATCGAGATCGCGTCCCACCCCGGCCAGGGCATGGGCGCATGCCGTTACCAGAGCGGGCCGAGAAAGGAGCGGGACGTCTCCGCATGGCATGACACCCCCGACGCTGAATTCCTGTTCGGGTGGCCGGACGGGATCGCCAAGGACCAGGTCCACCGATGCGAGGTCGGCGTCGTCGCCTTCATCCCGGGCGAGGACACGGGAACGGGCCTGGCCATCCCGCTCTGGAACCGGAAACTCGTCGACACCCGCTACATTCTCGAACAGGACAAGATTCTCCGGCACGGCTCGGGAATTCCCGTCAGCGACTGGGACGGTTATCCGTACACAGAGCTGGTGCCTGAGGTCCAGTGCGACTGGCAAAAGCTCGGAGGGCCCAGAACCCCCACCCGAATCGGGGGCTGCATCATCCCCTCTGCCCCCCGGGTGTTCGTGATGTCCAAGAGCAGGAACGCGGACTTCGTCGAAGTCATCAATCACATCGAGAAGGCGCTCAAGCAGCGGAGCAACGCGGACACCTCCCCACCGAAACGACCCGGCCACGACTGGACCAAGCCCGAGCTGCCGCCCGCGAAGATCAGCATCGCGACTCCCGTGAACAAGGTGATCCCCGGAGACTGGTCAAATATCTCCAGCAAGCCACTGACCAAGGTGAACACGAACGACGCGGGTATCAACCGAAGGCAGTTCTCCGGACTCCGGTTCATCACGGACAAGGGCGCCACCAACCAGCAACGCTGGCCGGACGTCGATGACGACGTCGAGGTGCCGGAACGAGAGCTCAGGGGAGTGAACTACTGCAAGTACCACTTCTTCGACACGTACGCGGTAACGACGAGATGGCTCCACGGGGTTCCGCAGGCAGGCTGGATTCATTGTGACGAATATCCGTTCGCGTCGACCAAGGAAGGCGCCGGCAAGCAGGACGGCAACTACTCCATTCAAGCGGTTGCCAAAGATGACAATCTCCTCCACGGGGACGCTCTCAATAGATTCTATTCCGACTACCGGGTCGTGCCCGGGGAAGAGTTCTGGGTCAAAGTCGTGAGTTAGTCAAGTCTGCGGGGTGGGGATGATCGTATGATCGTCCCCACCCCATGCCGTTGAGAAAGCCAAAGGAGCAAGACGATGGACATGACGCGGGCACTGCCCACTGAGAGCCAGTGGGATCTGCTGGACGAGTACGCCTTGAACGCCCGCTTCGATGCGGCATGGATCGACACGGAGGACGTCGAGGAGATCGCCGGGCGTTTCCGTGCAGATCCGAGCTCCGGAATCCCTTGCGATCTCAGCGCAGCATTCCAACTGGCATACGAGAACCAGCAAGACAGTCTCGTGTGGATCGGGACGCACTCCCCGGGCTGGTCCGTCGCGATCACCATGGACGGCAGTTTCACACTCCGGGAGGGGGCGAGCTCGCAAGGAAGGCTCATCATCAGTTATTGGCACATGGCCGAACTGGGCGAGACCGGCGATGAGGGAATGATCTATTACCACGATGGAGAGTTCATGGGCATAATCGGGGTACAGGGGTTCCAGGAATACGCGCGCGATCTGGACTCGTACACCAGCTTTCAGGAGGAGGTGGAGAATTACCTCATACTCGCAGGGCGGATCACGGGTCGTTTCCTTGACCGGGAATGGTTCGCGGCGCAGCGGGTCCTCTACCGCATTCCGAAGGGCGCCTGGCCTCGCTGGTGAGCCTCTCCCACCCGTACACACGGGCTGGTTGAGTGAAGGGCCAGAAAGCGGCACATGGTAGACGGAATTGGCAGCAGAGATGAGGAGCCGAGCCAGAACTCGGCGGATTCGGCGACGAATAGGGAGGCCAAGAAGACGTCGCGCGGACTCGTGGGCGCCACGTCGGCCAATGGCTGCTCGACGGTTGCTCGCAGTCGTTCGATCTACAGTGGGGCTGGGGCCTGGTCACGAGATCCCGGCCTATGACAGCCGTACTGCGATGGTGGGCAAATGGCACATAATCGCGATGGTCAAGGGCGCATGGTTGCTCGGTGGTTGCTCGCGTGTACGCGGTACGGCGCGGCATCCACCGTCACTTCCCGGCACGATGCCAGGGATGATCTCGGACACAGCGATAGAAAACATCATCCCGCGACACCAAGCGGCACCAATCGAACCGACTCATAATCCGTGGGTCGTGGGTTCAAGTCCCGCCCGCCCTACTCTTCAATACCACGTCGTCCGTGCTCCCGTCGTGGCCGAGCGGACTTTCAGTCCGCTGGTCGTTCATCCTGCTTCGCGAGTCCGGCCCGGAACAGATGCCACGGCCTGCCTGGGCTTTCGAGTTCCCCCAGTGGCGAGCGGGCAAGGGCGCCTGGCAAGCCCTGGCGGGCGTGAGGCCCGACGCAGCCCGCTGTAGGGTGTCACGCTCTTGTTCCAACTCCCAGATCCGGGCCTTGAGCTTGTTTGTTCTTCTCTTCCAGCACGTCGTGCGAGCGTAGGGGTGACGCCGCCGCGGCCTTACCCGCACGTCGCCCTATCGGCCAGATCTACTCGCCTCGCCAACCCCACCGCGTCCGGCCTCGAACTTCAGCGGCTATGCAACGCCCTCCAGGTCCCCGTCCACCCACACTGGCGAGAGGATGGGCAGAGTGCCGAATGTCAATGGCAAGTGTGTCCGGACGGCCCTCGGCCGCGGCTCTGAACAGGGGCTCAGTGACGCTTCAATGGCCGGCGACGATGAAGATCGTCATGAGAGCCGCACACACCACCACGATCCACCCGCCGAACAGCAGGCGGAGCGCTCGAGGGGCTTGTCCCAGTTCCATGAAGTACCGTCCGACGAGGTAGACCTTGACGAACGCGACAGCGAGCACGACCACGGTGGCGAACTGCCGGGCCCCGTGGCCGTCCCCGAGGTACCAGGAGACCGCGGTCGCACCCATGAGGACGAGCCAGGCGACAACCGCCCGGTTCGCGCTGCTCGAAGTCTCGGAGGGCATGGGCACCTCATCACCTCATCAGGTAGAGCAGGGCGAACAGGACGATCCAGAGCAGGTCGATGAGGTGCCAATAGCATGCTCCCGCCTCGAGGTTTCGCAGATCCCTTCTTCCCAGGGAAGGCTTGCGAGCGATCAGGTACATGATCACCAATGCGACCATGCCGAGCAGCAGGTGCAACAGGTGGATGCCGGTGAAGACGAAGTAGTACATGTAGAAGCTGTTCGTCGACGGCGTGTGACCGGCTCCGAGCTCGCTCGAGTACTCCAGGAATTTGTTGACGACGAAACCGGCACCGCAGAGCAAGGTCACGAGGATCATTCGGGAGCCGCGGCCGGAGGCGCCCTGACGCAACGAGTTCAGGCTCAGCGCGACGAACAGCGAACCGGTCAGCAACAGGAAGGTGTTCCCCGCGCCGAACATGAGGTTCATGTGCTCGCGGGCCTGCTCGAAGAGTCCGGCACTCCGCGACCGCTCATAGACGAACACACCGAAGAACAGGGCGAAGATGAGCAGGTCTCCGAAGATGAAGACCCAGATGCCGATCTCGCCTGGTACGTGGCCGGGCTCCCGAAGGCGCCGGCTCGGCGCCCTCGGGGGCTTGGAGGCGAACGGGTCCGCCGGCCAGGCATTCATGGTCATGAATCGGCGGCCGGCTCTTGCTCGTGGACGAAGCCGCCCCGGACGTTCCGCATCGACAGGTAGCTGAAGTACAGCACCCAGATACCGAAGACGACGAACGGCACCCACAGGCACACCACACCGGTCCAGCCGAACGGTCCGTCCTTGAAGAACCAGACCGTGCCGCCCGGGATGAAGCACACGCCGGCCCAGATGCTGAAGTAGCCCGTCCACCGGGGGAACACCGGAGCGTCGGTCTTGTCCAGCAGGATGTTCAGCCCGAGCGCGACGGCCCAGATCGTGAACGGCATCCAGGTGCCGAGCAGGATGATGTACGCCGCATCGTTGAACGCCTGCGTGATCTCCGGTGACACTTCGCCGGCCCGGAAGGCGGCGGTCGCCCACAGGCCGCAGTTCACCACGATCTGCGCGGTGCCCGCAGCCATACACGTCAGCTGAACGTAGGTCAGAGCCGGGAAGAGCCCCTCCTTACGGCGCGTCTGGACGGCCATGCAGACCCCCCAGACGCCCATCAGCGCGTACGCCAGACACGAGAAAACGAGCCCGACGCGAATAGCGGTGGCGTTCTCCTGGTAATACTGCGCGACCTGCTGAGCGGAATCGCTCGGGTGAATCGCGGGCGGGAAGTATCTGGCGAGCCAGACACTCCCGATCAGGAACAGGACCACCATGGCCGGGCCGCACCATGCGATGAGCAGCTGCGAGTTGCGGCTCATACTGCGACGGTCGGCCTCTGTCGAGACCAGTGCCCCTGGGTCCCTTCCTGCGGAGGTCGGGGCTAGATCGGCGGCGCTCACGAGGTTCTCCTTCCCTCGGTCGACTGTTGCGCGGGCAGACCTGGGTGGTGCTCGATCGAGGCCTGCCCTCCGGCGTGCGAGGCAGGGCACTTCGGCCCTGGTACGCGGATGCCGCTCGGCGGCAGACGTGCTCGTGCGCGGTCTTCTCGTTACTGCGCGGTCAGCGCTCCGTCGATGACGTGCTCCTGACCGGTGATGTACGACGAGTCGTCGGAGGCGAGGAACAGCACCAGGCTGGAGACCTCGTCCGGATCGGCCATGCGCCGCAGCGGGACCTGATCGGTGATGCCGCCACCGTCCTCGTCGGTGGCCGCGACCATCATGGGCGTCTTGATGTAGCCCGGATGCACCGAGTTGACCCGGATGTTGTCGGGGCCGCATTCGACGGCGACGTGCTTGGTCATGCCCCGGGAGGCGAACTTGCTGCCCACGTAGGCCAGGTTCGGCGAGCCGACGATGGACACGATGCCGGCGATCGAGGAGATGTTGACGATCGAGCCGCCGCCGGCCCTGCGCATCGACGGGATGACCGTCTGCATGCCGTAGAACTGGGAGTGCTGGTTGACCGCGCACACCTTGAGGTACTCGGCCTCGTCGAGCTCGGCGGTCCCGGAGATCGGGCCGAGGATCCCGGCGTTGTTCACCAGGATCGTCACTGTCCCGAAGGTGCTTTCGGCCTGCCGCAGCACCTGCTGCCAGTCGGCCGGCGAGGTGACGTCGTGCCGGATGAACAGCGCGTTGTCCCCGAGCTCCTTGGCGATCAGTTGCCCGCGCTCCTCGTTGACGTCGGTCAGCACGACTCTCGCGCCCTCGGCGACGAACCGCCGCGCGTGCGCCTCGCCCATGCCCTGCGCGGCGCCGGTGATGATGGCCACCTTGCCATCGAGCTTGCCCATGGTGTGCCTCTCCTTGCTGGATTACGGACCGCCGCGTTCGGGGCGGCCCCTTTCTGTCGGTTCAGGCGGCGTACGCCGCGTGCCCGGCGGTCAGGCGTGAACGGTGATGGCCCGTTCAGGACATCCGCGGGCCCCGGTGGCGGCGGCCGTCTCCCGGCCGGCGGGAACCTCGACGGGCTCGTCGAGATGGAGGTTGAACCCGTCGTCGTCCGACTCGTAGACCTCCGGCGCGAGCATGTAGCAGCGGCCGTGCCCGGAGCAGAGAGACCCGTCAACCGCGTACTTCATCAGAGCGCGTCCTCCCGGCGGCGGGGCTCGAACACCAGTGGGAGGTTGTTCATCGCGCGGGTGAGACCGGTGGTGTAGGTGATCTCGGCGTCCGGCTTCAGGGAGAAGTCCGGGATGCGCCGCAGGAGCTCCTGCATGACGACCTTGCCCTCGATCCGGGCGAGGTGGGAGCCGATGCAGCGGTGGGGGCCGAATCCGAATGCCGCGTTCACCGGGAGGTCCCGGTCGATGTCGACCGTCTTCGGGTTCTCGTAGGCGCGGGGGTCCCGGCAGGCGGCGGCGTAGTTCAGCATCACCCAGTCGCCCTTCTTGAAGGTGTGCCCGCCGACCTCGACCTCCTCCTTGACCGTGCGCCCGAGGGCCACGACGGGCGCGTACACGCGGACGAACTCCTCGATCGCCTTGTCATGCAGAGCCGGATCCGCGGCGAGGCGGGCCCGGTCATCCGGGTGCGTCGCGAGGTGGTAGGTCATGCCGGCGAGCAGGTAGGTGGTCGTGCCCAGGCCGCCGGCCAGGAGGTCGGTGACGACGCTGACCTTGTGCTGCCAGGGGCACGGCTCACCGCTGTCGAGCTGCACGCCCTTGAGCACGGCGTCGACGAAGTCGCCCCTCGGCTCCTCCCCCAGGCGGCGCTCAAGGTAGGCGTTGATATAGCCCAGCGCCGTGCCCCAGCCCTGCGCTCGGCCCTCGAGCGGGCCGAACAGAGCGTCGTCGATCGCCTTGATCAGCGGCGGCAGGTCGTCCAGCGGCACGCCCATGTAGCTGGAGAAGAAGACGCGGCCCGGCAGGGTGGCGGCGAAGTCCGCGACGAAGTCGCACTCTCCGCGCTCGACGAACTGGTCGATCAGGTGGTTGGCGTGCTCGCGGATCGACCCCTCGTAAGAACGCACGGCACGCGGGCTGAAGTAGCCGTTGAGGGCGCTGCGCCACCGGTTGTGGTACGGCGGGTCGGACTCCTCGGGGTACATGAACGGCATTCCCTCAGGACGGTTCGGCTGGAAACCCTCCGCGCTGCTGAACGTCTCCCAGTTCTGGCCGACCGTGCGGACGTCCTCCTGCCGGTTGACGACGTAGTAGCCGTGCCCGACGTTGCTCCTCGCGACGGGGCAGTGCTGCACCAGGTCGTCGATGACCTCGACGAAGTCGTCGTTGAACTCCGGCGAGTCGAGGTCGAAGTCATGGAAGTGGTCTCGGGTCGAGTGTGGTTGAGTCGCGGTCACGAGGAGCCCTCCGTGGGTTCTCGACATGGAGATGCCGGTGCTCGCCCCGCCGGCGTACCGGTTGGCCGGGGTGTGGCGGGTGTCACATGCTCGAAACAAATGTTTGTCTAGGGCTAAGGTCGTGTCAATAGCGGCCGGGCGACTTGGGCCCATGGGAGACTCGGGCAGAGCCGAGGTCGAGTCGCCCGCTGGGGCAGTGACGTGCATCTTTGCGTACGGCATCGCAGATCGGCGAACATCGCGTTGCCGCCGACTCGATGGCCGACACCGCCGACAACAACAATCAGTTGTTTGTTTTGAGCCGATCAGGAGTCCACAACGTGGTCGTCGACACGGTGACCTCGACGGTCTCAACCCCGGGCAGCTCACGCAGGACGTCGACGATGTAGCGGCGCAGGCCGGTGAAGTGCACGCACGACGAGTCGGTCAGCACGAGCTCGACCCGGACACGGCCGTCCGCGCACTCGACCTTGTCCACCAGTCCCATCTGGCATATGTCCAGCGGCATGCGCATGAGAACCCCGCAAGGCTCGGGGATCTTGCTCAACTGGGCGCGAATCGTCTCCTCCGACGGCATCGCCACAACGCTCACCGCCCGCTCGGAACGCGGAGCCGGCTCCACGGCCCAGGTCCGGCCACCCGCCGCGCGGCGAACTCGTCGGCCGCCGTCCGCTCGCGTACCTCGTCCTCGTCGAGCCCGAGCATCCGCAGCGCGTTGCCGCCGAGGATCTTCTTCCGGTCGGCGGCGGTCAGCTGCGGGATGCCGTGCTCCGCCAGCACACGCTCGGGGAACTCGTACCCGTCGAACGCGGCGAGCAGGGGCGCGGGGTGGCTGAGGTTGGCGCCGCTCGCGTACAGCAGTTGGTCGACGCCGGCCGCGCCGACGAGCGTGGCGAGGATCTTGGCGAACGCGTCCGGCCGGACCACCGCGTAGGCGAACACCGATTCCAGCGTCGCGTACAGGTTGCGGTGGCGGGCCAGCAGCGCCGCCGTCTTGTCCAGAAACGCCGCACCGGCATGCACGATCTGGAACGTGAGCTCGGGAAAGCACGCCGGCGCGGCCTCCAGGTCGTCCACGTCGAACGCGCCGCGCGGCGCCGGCGGTAGCCAGAGTGCCTTGTGCACGGCCACATGGCGGACGCCGAGGTCGCGCGCCGCCTCCAGCAGCGGTGTGGCGAAGTCGGGCCCGTCGATCCGCCAGCCCTCTCCCCTGCCGCCGTAGAAGAACGCGGGATAGAGCTTCAGCCCGTCCACGCCGAACTCGCGAACCTGCCGCTCCAACTGAGCGATCGCCGCATCGGTCACGGGGGTGTCCACGGTGGCGTACAGCCGGAACCGATCTGGGTGGCGGTCACGGAACGCCGCCGCCCGCTCCGGGTCGGTCACGTGCCCCTTCGCGAAGCCGAGGTTCGGCAGCGCGTGGATGACCGCCAGGTCGACCGGGCTCTCAACGAACAGCGCGTCCGCGACGGCTTCGTACGGGAAGTCCGAGAAGAACTCCTCCCGGCCGAGCTGGAAGTCCCGGTGCTCCTCGCCGGTGGCGAGCAGGTGCGCGGCATACACCGACTCCAACTGCTCGCGGCCGAGCGGGTCCTGGTTGGCGGGCGCGAGGTTGTACGGATGCACCACCGCGTCCACCACGACACCGTCGTCGATCATCCATCCTCCTGTGGGTCGGCGCGGATCAACGGCCCGTTCAGCAGGGCGTCCGCGAGCTTCTCGCCGATCTCGTCCGCCGTCGCGGGACCGTGGGGCGAGAACCACTCCGGCGTCCAGTTGAGGGCCCCGAGCAGCCCGAACACGACCATCCGCGGGTCGAGGCCGGGCGCGAAGACCCCGGCACGGACACCGGCCCGCAGCGTCTCGGTGAAGAACCGCTCGTACCGGGCGCGCTTGTCCAGCAGTCGCGCCCGGTTCTCGGCACCCAGGAAGCGCCACTGGTGAAACACGATCAGCGTCCGCTCGGGGTTCTCCGCGACGACCCGGACGTGCGCCTTGATCGCCTCCCGCAGCAGGACCCGGGGATCGTCGCTGGTCGCGCGCACCTCTTCGAGCACCTGGTTGAAGTGGTCGACGCCGCCCTCGATGATGGCGAACAGCAACGACTCCTTGCTGACGATGTGCGCGTACAGGCTGCCCGGGAGCATCCCCACGGCCCTGGCGATGTCACGCATGGAGGTGCCGGTGTAGCCCCGTTCGCCGAACAGGCGCGTCGCCTCCCGGAAGATCGTCGCGTACCCGTCGGACTCCTGCTCCGCCATCTCGTGCACAAACAAATGTTTGTATAGTCACTTCGCGGGTGTCAATATGGGACGGGAGTGAGCGCCAATGAAGCATGCGAGCGCGACCACCGCGGCGCAGATCCTCTGGGCAGGAGCCGAGCTCTTCGCGGACCGGGCGTGCGTGACCGATCTGGACGCGGCGCACGCCGACGAGACTTTCAGCTACGAGGCCGTGGCGGCCCGAGCGGCGGCCACCGGGGGCGCGCTGCGCGCGCTCGGCCTGCGGCGCGGCGACCGCGTGGCCATCCTCCTGCACAACAGCCAGGCGTACGTCGACGTCTTCCTGGGTGCCCTCGCGGCCGGGCTGATCGTCGTCCCGCTCAACGTCCGGCTCACCCGGGAGGACTATCTGCACATGCTGACCGACTCCGGCTCGCGGGTGCTCGTCACCACGTCCGAGTTCGGCGCGCGGCTCCCCCGCGACGGGGAGGTCCACGACCTCACCGTCGTGCTCGCCGACGCCTCGACGCACGATCTCGCGGCAGGCGCGGCCCCCCTTTCCGGGCCCGAGCCCGGCGAGGAGAGCGAGGTCGCCAGCCTCATGTACACGTCGGGGACGACCGGCTCACCGAAGGCGGTCATACTCACGCACGCCTCTTGGCGCAGCGTCGCCGACACGGCCATCGAGGTGCTCGGGTTCGCCGACGGAGAGGTGACCCTGCATGTGGCGCCGCTGACGCACGGCGCGGGCTTCCTCTTCCTGCCGACGCTGATGACCGGCGGCCACAACCTGCTCTGCCGCTCCTTCGACGCGGCTCGAACCGCCGTCCTGCTCGGCAGTCACGGTGTCACCGGGATGTTCGTCGTCCCGTCGATGATCAGGATGCTGCTGGACGCCGTACCCCCCGGTTTCACGGCCCCGCCGACCTTCCGCCGCCTGTACTACGCGGGCTCCCCCATCGACCCCTTGACGTTGCGCGAGGCGACCGCGGCGTTCGGCGGGCGCGTCGTCCAGTCGTTCGCGCAGATGGAGTCGCCCATGTTCGTCACAGTGCTCGACCAGGAGGACCACCGCCGCGCGCTCGGCGACCCCGGCCTGCCTCTGGTGCGCTCGGCGGGCAGAGTCCTGCCCGGCGTCGAGCTCCGCGTCACCGACGATGACGGCACGCCTCTGCCCGCCGGCGAGCCCGGGGAGATCCTGGCCCGGGCCCCGCAGACGATGGCGGGCTACTGGGACCGGCCCGAGGACACGGCCGCGGCGCTGCGGGACGGCTGGCTGCACACCGGCGACGTCGGCTACCTGGACGAAGAGGGCTACCTCTTCCTGGTGGACCGCAAGAAGGACATGATCGTCACCGGCGGCTCCAACGTCTACGCGCGGGAGGTCGAGGAGGTCCTGCTCGCGCTGCCCGGCGTGCGCGAGGCGGCCGTCGTCGGGCTGCCGCACCGCATCTGGGGTGAGGCGGTGACCGCCGTACTCGTCGCCGACGGCACTCCGCGCGACGAGCAGGAGATCATCGCGGACTGCCGCAGGAGACTGGCCGGCTATCGGGTTCCCAAACGGGTCGTGTGGGTGGACGAGCTGCCCCGCAACGCCTACGGGAAGGTGCTCAAGCGACGGCTCCGCGACGAGCTCATTGACACCCAGGACGGCCAGGGCTAGCTTAAAACAAATGCTTGTTTGTTATCAGGCCTGAGGAGTTGGGCACCTATGACTCAGACGAGATCGGGCACCGAGCTGACTCCAGCCGAACAGCAGTATCCCTTGCCGCCGAGCCTGCTCGACAAGTCCGTCTACACCGACCTTGACCGCTACCGGCGCGAGCTCACCGAGATCTTCCACCACGCGTGGTTTCCCGTGCATCCCTCGTCGGACGTGGCCCGCCCGCGCGACTACGTCGTCTGGGACCAGATCGGACAGTCGGTCGTGATCACCAGGCTCCCCGACGGCACGGTCAGCGCCTGGCACAACGTGTGCCAGCACCGTGGCGCCCGGCTGGTGAACGGCTCGGGCAACTGCGGCAACGCCCGCTTCACCTGCCCGTGGCACGGCTTCGTGTACGGACTGGACGGCGTGGTCGGCAGCGTGCCGCTGCGCGGCAGTTTCGACGCGGCCGAACTGGACGGCCTGCGCGCGCCCGCGGTCCGGAACGAGGAGTGGGGCGGGTGGATCTGGCTCTGCTTCTCCGACGACGTGCCACCCCTGCGCGAATACCTCGGCGAGATCGGCGACGAACTCGCCGGCTACGGGCTGGAGGGCTTCACCACCAAATTCCGCACATCCGTGCGGCTCAAGGCCAACTGGAAGATCGTCGTCGACGCGTTCAACGAGACCTGGCACGTGCCCTTCACCCACAGGGACACGCTCGCCGGGCTCGTCATGTGGCGGGACGCCATTCTCAAGATCACGCCACCGCACACGTGGATGACCCTGCCGATTCGCGGGTTCACCGACAAGGCGCTCCACAACGGCGACCACCGTGCCTCGCACCTGTGCCACTACCTGGCGTTTCCCAACACGATCTTCAGCTGCTTCCCCACCCACCTGCAGATGTGGAGCGCGTGGCCGATCTCGGTCGGCGAGACGCTGCTCTGCGCGTACGAGGTGGTCGGCCCGCCGCCGGACGGCATGCCGGCGGAGAAGTGGGAGCGCCACAACCAGCGAGACTGGGACCAGTTCCTCGAAGTGCTCGCGGAGGACTCCGTCGTCATCGACGACTTCGCCACCGTGATCGGCTCGCTGGGCTTCACCCGGAACATGTTCAACACGGCAGAGAGCAGGCTGACGGCCTTCCACGAGGAGATCGCGAAACGGCTGGGAGAAGGAGCACCACGATGACCACGATCAAGGTGGACCGCTCGACCTGTCAGGGGTACGGCAACTGCGTGCTCGCGCTGGCGCCGGTCTTCGACCTCGACGAGGAGGGGCTCGTCGTGCTCAAGCGCGACGACGTCGAGCCGGGCGAGCTGGACGGGTTGCGGCGGGCAGCCTACGACTGCCCGACCGACTCCATCACGTTCGTCGAATAGCCGGGCGGGTGTCCACCCGCCCCGGCTACAGGCCCATCTCCTTGGCGATGATGCTGCGCTGGATCTCGTTGGCGCCGCCGCCGACCATGGCGTGCTTGGCCTCGCGGAAATAGCGCTCCATGTCGTACTCGGGCAGCTGGGCGTATCCCCCCAGGGCCTGCATGCCGTTGAACGAGGTCTTGAACGCGGTGTCGGCCGCGAACACCTTCGCCATCGACACCTCCTTGAGCGCGCGCTCGCCACGGGCCATCTTGGTCGCCGCGTTGTAGACCAGCAGCCGAGCCGCCTCGACCTCGCACTCGTTCTCCGCCATCCGATGCTTGAGCACCTGGAAGGAGGACAGCGGCCGGCCGAACTGGGTCCGGTCCTTGGTGTAGTGGATGGTGTCGTCCAGCGCAGTGCGCGCGTTGCCGACGTAGGACGCCGCCAGGCTCAGCCTCTCGTACTCCAGGTGCTCACCGATGTAGGCCCACCCGGTGCCCGGCTCACCGATGATGTTCCCCCTCGGCACGCGGACGTCGGTCAGGAAGATCTCAGTGGTGCCGAGGCTGCGTCGGACGATCGTGTTCAGCTTCCGGATGTCCACGCCCGGTGCCGTGTTCGGCACCAGGATGAGGCTCAGCCCCTTGTGCTTGTCCGGGCCGGTCCTGGCCAGCACCGTGATGACCGTGTCCGGGAGGTGGGCGCCGGAGCAGAAGACCTTGTTGCCGTTGAGCACCCACGCGTCGCCGTCGAGGACCGCCTTCGTCTGCAGGCTCGCGGCGTCCGATCCGGCGCCCGGCTCGGTGATGGAGATGCTGAACTTCGTACGGCCCTGCAGGAACCCCGGCAGGTACGCCTCCCGCTGCTCCTCGGTGCCGTGGTTGGCGATGTTGGTCGCGGTGAACATCGAGGTCATCACCGCCGCGGCGAAGTCAAGACTGTACTTCGCGATCGCCTCGCAGAAGATCGCGTACATGACCGGGTCGGCGTCCAGACCGCCGTACTGCTCGGGGATCAGCAGGCCGAGCCAGCCGCGGTCGGCGATCTTCTGGTACGCCTCGTCCGGGAACTCGCGGGACTCGTCGTGCTTGCGGATGTACTCCCGGCCTACCTCGCGCTCCATGAAGGTGTGCAGCGTATCGCTCCACAACTGCTGTTCTTCGGTGAACCGGAAATCCATCCTCGGCCCCTTCGGTCATCTCACGCGGTCATGCCCGCGGCACGCGGGCCGTGGTCTCCACGCTAGCCCCGGACATCGCTCATAACAAGTGTTTGTTTTGACCGGGCGATCGTCTATGGTGAGGCACGAGCACTGGCGGTCACCTCACTGTCCCGGAGCCGCACCGTGAGCCTGGAACGCACCTACCCCGACCTTCGTGTCCTGGATCTCAGCGAGAACATCGCCGGCCCGCTGGCTTGCATGATCCTCGGCGACCTCGGTGCCGACGTGGTCAAGGTCGAGCGGCCGGGCACCGGCGAGGCCACCAGGGACCTTCCACCCCGGTGGGATGGCGAGAGCACCGTCTTCCTCGCCATGAACCGGAACAAGCGCAGCGTCGCCCTCGACATCCGGACACCGGAGGGCCGTGCGGCGGTCCTGCGCATAGCCCGCGACGTCGACGTCGTCATGGAGTCCTTCCGCCCGGGCGTGGCGGACCGGCTGGGACTCGGCTTCGAGCACTTCCGTCAGGTGAGCCCGAACGTGGTGCACTGTTCGGTGAGCGCCTTCGGGGAGCGTCCGCTCGGTCACGACCGGCCCGGCTACGACGCACTCATCCAGGCATTCACCGGCATCATGGCGATGACCGGCGAGGAGAGCGGGCGCCCGGCCAGAGCGGCGCCCTCGATCGTGGACATCTCGACCGGGCTGTGGGCCACCATCTCGATCCAGGCCGCGCTCGCCCGGCGCGCCGACGGTCGCGCGCAGCACCTGCGCGCGAGCCTGGTGGACAGCGGGTTCTTCCTCCTGTCTCACCAGATCATGGGCTACCTGGCCACGGGCACGTTCCCCGGCCGGCTGGGCTCCGCCGCGCCGAGCACCGCGCCGTACGAGGCGTTCCGCACGGCCGACGGCTCGATCATGGTCGCGGCCGCGACCGACCGGTTGTTCGCGCGACTGTGCGCCGCGCTCGAACTCGGCCACCTCGTGACCGACGACCGGTTCCGTACGGTGGCGGACCGCGTGGAGAACCGGTCCACGCTGAGCGAGATCGTCGAAGGCCGGCTTCGTACGGCGAATTCGGCGCACTGGCTGGAGCGGATCACGGCGGCGGGCGTGCCGGTGGGGCCGGTCAACGACCTCGCCGCCGCGCTGGCCCACCCCGTGACCGCCGAGCGAGGCATCGTCCAGGAGGCCCTCGACGGGCGGATACCAGGGCTCAAGCAGCTCCGGTTGCCCATCGACGAGCACACTCGGTGCGCGATGCGCCAGCCTCCGGCGCTGGGCGCGCACACCGAAGAGGTCCTCGCCGAAGCGGGGTTCTCCGAGGCCGAGATCGGCCGACTCGTTGCACCAAAGGTGATGGAAAGGACGGCGCGACAGGGATGAGCAGCGTTTCCCCCGCAGCACGGCGAGAGGCGCTCGAGGCCCGGCATCCGGTGTGGGTGCCGCGCACGACCGCCCAGCAGCTCGACGTGACCGCGGCCGCGTTTCCCGACCGGCCCGCGATCCTCGGCGAGCGCGGCTACACGTACGCCGAGCTGCGGGACTGGACGATCCGGCTGGCCGCCGGGCTGATCGCAGCCGGTGTGGAGCCCGGCGACCACGTGGCCGTCGACCTGGCCAACTTCCCGGAGGTCGTGGCCCTCAAGTACGCGGTGGCCCGCGTCGGAGCGGTGTCGGTCTCGATCAACTTCCTGCTCCGCCACGAGGAGCTGCGTTACGTGCTGAGCCAGTCGGACTCCACCGTGCTCATCACGATGGACCGGTTCCGGGACCTTGACTACCTCGACGCGCTCGACCGGATCGCGCCCGGCTGGGAACGCGGCGGCGGCGGCGCGGCCCTGCCCCGCCTGCGGGCGGTCTTCGTCATGGGCACGGAGGGGCCGCCGGCCCGCGGCAGCTCCCTGGCGGACCTCGTCACCCTGGGCGCGTCCATTCCGGACGAGACGGTGCTGCGGCGGACCGCAGCCGCCGACCCGTTCGCCGACTCCGACCTGCTCTACACCTCCGGCACCACCGGGAAGGCCAAGGGCGTGCTGCTGCGGCACGACGCCGTCCTGCGGACCGCCTACGCCAGTGCGTACACCCGCGCTTTCCAGGACGGGCGACGCATCCTGTTCGCCCTGCCGATCTACCACGTATTCGGCTACGTCGAGGCCACCGTCGCCGCGTTGTTCGTCGGAGGCGCGATCTGCCCCCACACGGCGTTCGACGCCGACCGGATGCTCCGGGACGTGCCGACCCACCGGATCGACGAGCTGATCTGCGTGCCCGCGATGACCTCGGTCGTGCTGGACAAGGCGCGCTCCGGCGGCTACGACCTGACCTCGCTCACCACGATGTTCTCCTCGGGCGCGGCCCACCACCCGGCGATGTGGCAGGAGATGCTGGACGTGCTGGGCGTCGACGAGCTGTTCACCGCCTACGGGCAGACCGAGACGACCGCGTCCACCCTGTGCACGCAACCCGGCGACCCGCTCGACCGGCTGCGCGGGACGAACGGGTGCGTCAAGCCGGCCGGCGTGGCCGGCGAGCCGGAGCTCGGCGGCGCGCTCGGCGTCTACCGCGTCATCGACCCGGACACCGGTGCCGAGCTGCCTCGCGGCGAGATCGGTGAGCTGGTGGCGCGGGGGCCGCTGGTGACCGAGGGCTACTACGACATGCCGGAGGAGACGGCCGCGGCGTTCACCGCCGACGGCTGGTTGCGCACCGGCGACCTCGGCCGGTTCGACGAGCAGGGCTACCTGGTGCTCACCGGGCGCCGCAAGGAGTCCTACCGGTGTGGCGGCGAGCTCGTCATCCCGGGAGAGGTCGAGGCGGTGCTCGCCGAGCACCCTGCCGTGCTCGCCGCGCACGTGGTGGGTATCCCTCACGAGCGCATGGGCGAAGTCGGTTGCGCGTGGATCGTCGCGGCGACCGCGGAACCGCCCGATCCCGAGGAGCTCATCGCCTTCTGCAAGCAGCGGCTCGCGCGCTTCAAGGTGCCGGCCTCGGTCCTGTTCGCCGACGCGGACGAACTGCCGACCACGGTCACCGGACGGGTCCAGAAGTTCCAGCTCGCCGAGCGCGCGGTGCTCGAACTCCGAGCCCCGGCGGCACGCCCGTGAGCGGCCCGCACGTCGTCATCGCCGGGGGCGGCCTCGCCGCGGTCCGGACCGCCCAGGCCCTGCGCGACCTTGGCCACCGCGGCCGGGTCACCCTCGTGTCCGAGGAGTCCGACGAACCCTACGACCGGCCGCCGCTGTCCAAGGAGTGCCTGCTCGGCACGCGCGGCGCCGACGACATACGCCTGGCCGCCCCGGACGAGTACGCCCGCCAGGACATCCGGCTCGTGCTCGGCCGCGCGGCGGTCGGCCTCAACCTGTGTGCCCGGACGCTGACGCTCACCGACGGCGGCGAGATCGGCTACGACCGGCTGGTCGTAGCCACCGGTGCCCGGCCGCGCCGGCTGCCGTCCCTGCCGGACTCCGGCAGGGTGCATTACCTGCGGACCGCCGCGGACTCCCGGCGGCTGGCCGGCGCGCTCACCGACGGGGCGCGGGTGGCCGTGATCGGCGCCGGGTTCGTCGGCCTGGAGGTGGCCTGCGCGGCACGGATGCGGGGCTGCCGGGTCACCGTCGTGGAAGCCGCGGCACAGCCGATGGCGCTGATCATCGGCGCCGGGCCGGCGGCCTGGCTACGGCGCCGGCATTCCGAACGCGGCCTTGAGTTCCGCTGCGGCACCACGGTCGACGAGAGCGAGGAGCGGCCCGACGCTCTGGTCCTGTTCCTCGGCGATGGCACGGTCGTCGAGACGGACGTCGTGGTCGTCGGCGTCGGAATCGTCCGCGACACCGCCTGGCTGGCCGACGCCGGGCTCGAAACGCACCACGGCCTCGTCTGCGACGAGACCGGGCGCACCTCCGCCGCGGACGTCTTCGGGGCGGGGGACGTCGTCTGCCGGCACACGGCGGGCCAGTGCCGGCCGATTGGCCACTGGACCGCCGCGTCCGACAGTGCGGCCAAGGTCGCCGCGGCACTCCTCGGCGTGCCGCCCGCCGGCCTCGACGAGGACGGGTTCTTCTGGTCCGACCAGGCGGATCTGCGGCTCCAGTTCGCCGGCGCCGCTTCCCCGACGGCGACGGCGACGGTCGTGTCCGGCGACTTCGACAGCGGCAGGTTCGTCGTCCACTACACCGACGGCGACCGGCTGACCGGGGTCTTCGCCGCCAACGCGCCACGCGACTTCCTCCGCGGACGGCTCGCCCTCCGATCGGCTCCCAGGCAGGTGCGGACATGACATCGACGACGCCCCGGCTCACCTGCGACCAGCGTCAGGAGATCATCGACCTCTACGCGCGTTACTCCCACGCCTTCGACGAGGGCCGGGCCGACGAGCTCGCGGCCCTGTTCACCGAGGACGGCGTCTTCGAGCGCGAGGGCGCCGCTCCCGTCATCGGCAGGGACGGCCTCGCCGCGCTCGTCCGGGCGACGGCCGAGCGCGCGCCTGGAATGCGGCACCTCGTCAGCAACATCCTCGTCGAGGCGAGCGAGGCAGGCGCCCTGGGGCAGGCGTACGCGCTCGCCCTTGTCGTGGGCGACACCGACCTGCGGCTGGCGACCTTCGGCCGCTACGACGACGAGTTCGTGCCCACGCCGGAGGGCTGGCGGCTGCGCGTCCGGCGGTTCACGCCGTTCGTCCCCGCGGTGTTGGCGAACGCCGTCCTTGCTGTTACCGTGTCCTGAAACAACTGTTTGTTTTTGGCGGAGGGTGCCACATGGCCAGGATCAATCCGTCGCTCGACGAGTACTCCAAGAGGTACGAGAACGTCCGTCTCGAACGCGAGAACGGCATTCTCCAGGTAACCGTTCACACCGACGGCGACAGTCTCGTGTGGACCAGCCAGGCACACGACGAGCTCGCGTACGCGTTCACCGACATCGCCTGCGACCCGGAGAACAAGGTCGTGCTGCTGACCGGCACGGGCGACGCGTTCTGCGCGGAGATCGACTTCTCCAGCTTCAACCTCGGCACCGCCGCCGACTGGGCGCACATCATGTTCGAGGGCCAGCGGCTGCTCACCAACCTGATGAACATCGAGGTGCCGGTCGTGGCCGCGATCAACGGGCCCGCGCTGATCCACCCGGAGATCCCGATCCTGTCCGACATCATCGTCGCTGCGGACACGGTCAGATTCAAGGACGGCCCGCACTTCCCGTCCGGCATCGTGCCCGGCGACGGCGCCCACCTCGCCTGGACGCACGTGCTCGGCTCGACCCGCGGCCGCTACTTCCTGCTGACCGGCCAGGAGCTCGACGCTCGGCAGGCTCTGGACTACGGCGTGGTGAACGAGGTCGTCCCCGCAGGCCAGGCGCTCGCCCGGGCTCGCGAACTCGCCGCCGACATCGCCTCGAAACCCGACCTGGCCCGCCGGTACGCGCGCGCCGTGCTCACCCGCGAGATCAAGCGGCTCATCCACGACCAGCTCGGGTACGGGCTGGCGCACGAGGCATTGGCGGCGTTGAGCCTGTGACCGCCACCTTCAACCGGCTCCGGCACCACTTCGAGGACTTCTCCGTCGGCGACACGGTGCTCTCCCCCGGCCGGACTGTCGACATCTCGGACATCTCCGCGTTCGCCGGCCTCACCGGGGATCACTACCCCCTCCACGTCGATGAGGAGTACGGCCGCGGCACCCGCTTCGGCGGCCGGATCGCCCACGGCCCGCTCACCTTCAGCCTGGCCGTGGGCCAGGTCGCCCTGTCGGGTTTCCTCGGCGACGCGATCGTGGCGTTCCTCGAATGCCAGACCATGCGTGCGCTGGCGCCGGTGTTCCCCGGCGACACCATCCGCGTGCGGGTCGAGGTCGCCGGGGCCGAGGGTGGCAAGCCCAGGTACGGCGTGCTCCGACTCGACTACACGGTCCTGAACCAGAAGGACGAGGAGGTCATGCGCTTTCGCATGGTGCTGCTCGCGCGACGCAGAGAGCCCGGCCCCGAACAGGAAGGAGACCCTGGTGAGTGATGCTGACGAGGCCGCGTTCATCGGCGTCGGCGAGCTGCCGTCCGGCCGGTATCCGAAGCGGCCGTTCATGGGCTCGCTGGTCGACGTCGCCGTGGCGGCGGTGCGGGACGCGGGCATGTCGATGTCCGACATCGACACCATCCTGCTCATCCCCTGCCTGCACTCCCCAGCCGACCAGGCCGACCTGGTGTTCTCCCGCGTGGTCGAAGAGCTGGGGCTGGGCGGCCGCGCCAAGGCGAGCTACATGATCCACTCGGGCGGGTCGACGAGCGACAACACGATGCGCACCGCCGCCGGTCTGATCGCGAGCGGGCACGCCCGCAACGTCCTGGTCCTGCAGGCCGAGAAGTGGGGCTCGGCCCCGGTCAACGAGATGATCGACATGCTGACCGCGAACGGCATACCCCGCGAGTGGGAGAAACCATCCGGACTGTCGTTCAACGCGGTCGGCGCGCTCATCACCAACCGCTACATGGCCGCCAGCGGCTCCACCGCCGCTCAGATGGCGTCGGTGTGCGTCGTGCTGCGCGAGTGGGCCAGGCTCAACCCCAACGCGATGTACAAGGACAAGCCGCTGACGGTCGAGCAGGTCCTCGCGTCCAAGATGGTCTCCGATCCGCTGCACGCGCTGGAATGCCCGATGCTGGCCGACGGCGCGGTCGGCTTCGTCCTGACGAGCGCCGCCATGGCGCGGCGCACGCACGACCGGTGGGTGCGGATCGCCGGATCCGGCGGCTGCGTGTCCCACTACAGCATCGGTCAGGAGCGCGACCTCGCCGTACTCGGCTGGCCGAAGGCCGCGGCGCAGGCCTACGAGCAGGCGGGCTGGGGGCCGAACGACGCCGACCTCGCCGAGGTGTACGACTCCTATCCCGCCGTGCTCACCATCGCGCTGGAGGGCCTCGGACTGGCCAAGCCAGGCGAGGCGGCACGGACGTTCGCCGCGGGCGACTACTCCCCCGGCGGCCGGCTGCCCGTCAACACCAACGGCGGTCTGCTCTCCGCGGGCCACACCGGCGTCGGCGGCGGCACGGCGTTGCTGGCCGAGGCCGTTCGCCAGCTGCTGGGCAGAGCGGGGCCCGAGCGGCAGGTCGCCGGCGCGGAGCGTGCGGTCTGCGGCGGCTCAGGTGGGACCTACATGGACAGCCAGGTGCTCCTGCTGGAAGGGGTGACACGATGAGTGATCCAGGGAGTGATCCAGGGAGTGCTCCAGGGAGCGACCCGGGCATGGAGCCGCTCACCCGTCCCTACTACGACGCGCTCGGTCGCGGTGAGCTGGTCATTCAGCACTGCAACGGCTGCGGCCGCGACAACATGTACCCACGCCATCGCTGCCCCTTCTGCTATGAGGCCGATCTCGGATGGGTCCGGGCATCCGGCACGGGAGTGCTGCACAGCTTCGCGGTGACCCGCTTCGGAGCGCCGACCGGCTTCGAGTCGGAGACCCCGTACGCGCTCGGGGTCGTCAAGCTCGCCGAGGGCGTACAGCTGCTGGCCCGACTGTGGCCTGACGAGGCCGGCGGATGGAGCGCCTACGGCTGTGACACGCGGGTGCGCTTCCGGCCGGCGTCCCAGGACGAGATCGCCCGGCGGCCGGTGCCGTGGTTCGCGGTGGTGCACCAGTGAGCAAAGTGCTGATCGCCGGTGTCGGCATGATCCCCTTCGGGCGGAACGTACGGCGCAGCGAGCGGATGATGGTCGAGGCCGTCACGGAGCTGGCGCTCAAGGACGCCGGCGTGACCGCGGCCGAGGTGCAACGGGTGTTCCTGGCCAACGCCGCGGCCGGGCTGGTGTCCGGGCAGGAGATGATCCGCGGCCAGGTCGCGTTGCAGTCCACAGGTCTGGCCGGCGTACCACTGGTGAACGTGGAGAACGCGTGCGCCTCCAGCAGCTCGGCCGCGGCCCTGGCGTTCGAGGCTGTGCTCGCGGGACGGTGCGACCTCGCGATCGTCATCGGTGTCGAGAAGCTGTCGCACGAGGACAAGTCCCGAACGTTCGACGCGTTGCGGGGAGCCACCGACGTCGACGCGTCCCACCGCCCCGAGCCGGACAAGCCGGCCTCGAACTCGGTGTTCGTGAATGTCTACGCGGAGGAGGCCAGACGCTATCTCGCCGAGTACGACGCCGGCATCGAGGACTTCGCGGCCGTCGCGGTGAAGAACCGCGGGCACGCCGCGCTCAACCCGCTCGCCCAGTACCGGACGCCACAGACGATCGAGGAGGTCCTGCACGCCCGGATGGTCGTCGACCCGCTGACCCTGCCCATGTGCTCACCCACCACCGACGGCGCCGCCGCGCTGGTCCTGTGCTCGGAGGACTACGCCCGCCGCTCCGGCATCGCCGGGTGCGAGATCCGGGCGACCCGCCTGGCCGCCGGGCGCGGCCAGGAGTCCCAGCCGGTCGCGGCGGCCGCGGCCGCCGCGTTCGAGGACGCGGGACTGGGGATCGACGACATCGACGTGCTCGAACTGCACGACGCGGCCGCGCCCGCCGAGATCCTCCAGTACGCCGAGGTCGGGCTGTGCGCTCCGGGCGAGGGACACCTGCTGGTGCGTTCGGGCGCCACCGCGCTCGGCGGCAGGCTGCCGGTCAACGTGAGCGGCGGGCTGATGAGCCGGGGCCACCCGATCGGCGCCACCGGCTGCGCGCAGCTGGTGGAGATCTACGATCAGCTCGCCGGCCGGGCTGGACGCAGGCAGGTCGAGGGTGCCCGGGTCGGCATGGCCGTCAACGCGGGCGGCTGGCTCGCGGGCGCGTACGCGGCGTGTGTCGCGACCATCCTCGTGAAGGCAGGATGAGTCATGGCGGCCACCAAGCTGGAGACGCTGCATTACGAGCAGGCGGCCGACGGGGTCGTACTGCTGACCCTGAACCGACCGGACCGGGGCAACGGGGTCGTCCCGGAGATGGCGGCGGACCTGCTCACCGCCCTCACCGACCTTGAAGTCGACACCGCGGTCCGCTGCCTGGTGATCACCGGAGCGGGACGGCAGTTCTCCGCGGGAGCCGACCTCAAGGCCATGCGCGCCTACCTCGACGAGACCTTCCCGATCACTCAGGAGCCCTACAACGCGCGCGTGCTGTTCCCGGTGACTCAGCGCCTCGTCGCGTCCAGGCTGCCGGCCATCGCCGCCATCAACGGGGGTGCCACCGCGGGCGGCCTGGACTTCGCGCTCGCCTGCGACATCCGCATCTGCTCCACAGCCTCCAAACTCGGCGAAACATACATCAACCTGGGCCTGCCCCCGGGAAACGGCGGGTCGTGGTTCCTCCCCCGGCTCGTCGGCTCCGGCCTGGCCGCCGAGCTGGCCCTGACCGGCGATGTCATCGACGCGCGGCGAGCTTTGGAGATCGGCCTGGTCAACCGGGTCGTCGAGCCGGAGGAGCTGATCCCCGCCGCCGTCGAGCTGGGAGCCCGCATCGCGGCCAAACCGTGGCGGGCTCTGGAGGCCACGAAGCATGCCCTGCGCTCGACCTGGCAGGTCGACCTCGCCACCTCGATGAGCAACAGCTACTGGGCGGTCGCGGCACTGCACAACGGCCCCGACCTGGCCGAGGGCGTCGACGCCTTCCTCGAACGCAGGCCGGCGCGTTTCAACCGCTGACCAGCGGGAGCGAGCGCGCCGCGACCCGCCGTACAATCAGTTGTTAACCGAACGTGGGAGGACGGTTGACAACGCGGAAGGAAAGACAGGCCAAGCGAAGCGGACCTGTGTCGCCGGAGCTCATCGAAGAAGCGGCGATCAAGCTCTTCAGCGAAAAGACCTACCCGGTCGTGGGCATGCGGGACATCAGTGACGCCGTCGGGCTCCTGCCGGGCAGCCTCTACGTCCACATCAGCAAGAAGGAGGACCTGCTCCAGCGCATCGTGGAGAACGGCATCCAGCGCTACCTCGACGCGATCGAGCCGGTGGTGGAGTCGGACCAGACCGCGCCGGAGCGCCTGCGCGGCGCGATCAACGCGCACATGGGCGTGCTCGCCGAATCCCTGGAACAGACCCGCGTCGCCTTCCACCAATGGACCTACCTCGCCTCCACCGGCAGGCGCCGCGTCGTCAAGCTGCGCCGCCGGTACGAGGCCCTCTTCTCACAGATCATCGACGAGGGCATCGAGGCGGGCGAGTTCAGGGCGGTCAAGAGCGCGCGGGTGACGGTGCTGGCCATCATCGGCATGCTCAACTCGGCCACGGAGTGGTTCTCCCCGACCGGCGAGCTCACCGCGGAGCAGATCGCCGAGGTCCTCACCGACGGGGTGCTCACCGGCCTGGAGGCCTGAGGCTGCACCTCGGCCACATAACAAATGCTTGTTCATCTTGCGCATACGTACTCATGCAGGGCGTCCTGCGGATGGCGTTCGTTCCAGAGCAGGCATCGATCCAGAAGCTCACGACGGCAGGACCTCACCCACCGCCCCATGACCGCGTTCATGCGCCTGCCGATAATTCCATCCATGCAGTTCAAGCGGCATGTGAGGATTCGTGGAGGACACCGCCGAGCCGGTCTCGTCGGCGTACTTCAGGTCGATGATTCGCCCGGGATCGGTGATCGGGCCCGGAGCGGGACGCAGCGGGGCTGCTTGGTTCAGGGCTTGGTGGGCTCGGTGCTGGTTGTAGAAGCGTTCGTTCCATATGAGGCAGCGGTCGAGGAGTTCGTGGCGGCATGACTGCACCCACCGCTCCACGATCGCGTTCATCCGCGGCATCCGAATGCCTGTGAGCACTGTCTTGATGCCAGCCTCGGTGAGGATCTCGTCCATGAGGGCGGGGAACTTCCCGTCCCTGTCCCGGAGCAGGAAACGCGCTCGGCATCCCGCATCGTCCAGGTCCATCACCAGGTTCCTCATCGCCTGAATGACCCAGTCGGCGGTCGGGTGAGCGGTGGTGCCCAGCACGCGGACGCGCCTGGTGGCGTGCTCGATGACGGCCCAGGTAGTGAACGCCCGCTCGGGCGCCGGATGAAGACCTTCCTGCTTGAGGATCTCCCACACCGTGGACGGTGCGATCTTGATACCGAGCGTGGTGAGCTCACCGTGAACCCGCCGGTAGCCCCAGCCGGGGTTCTCTCGGACCAGGCGCAGAATGAGGGCGCGGATGGTCTCTGGTCGGACGAGCAGCCGCAGCCGGCGCCGGAGATCGTGGGGCAGCGAGGTCAAGAGCGCGGCGAGAAAGGACGACGGCGTTCGTGACGGTCAAGTAGGCCAGGCGAAGGAGCACGACTGATCATCATGCCGCACGTTCTTCTTCTCCTGATGGTCGGAGCTCGCGCACGCCACGACCTGGGTGGATGTAATTATCGGCAGGCGCAGTCATCCTGGTCGCGGCGGGCATCACCGACGCCATCCACCACTTCGGCGGACACACGAACTCCTGGTGGCTGGGCAGCGGCACGGCGATCTTCCTGGCCGGGCACGCGATCTACCGCGGCCTGCTGAAGAGCGGGCGGATCACCGGCCGTCTTGTCGCGGCAGTGTGCGTGGTGCCGCTGGGGCTGGCGGCGTCCTTCGCCGGCTGGGCCGCCATGGCCGCAATTGTCGTCGTACTGGCCGTCATCGGCGTCCTCGATCACCGATCGGCCGCACGAGACGAGACCTGAACAGACGTGCCACAGCCTCGCACTTCCGAGCGGGACACCATGCCAGGGCGCCGCCGGTCGGCAGGGGCTCAGTGTCAGGGCGTCCTGTCAGAAGAGCTTGTCGATCGTGATGGGTAGCGAGCGGATGCGCCTACCGGTGGCGTGGTGGACCGCGTTGGCGATGGCGGCACCCATACCGACGAGGCCGATCTCGCCGACGCCTTTGACCCCGACGGGGTTGAACCTGTCGGGCCGGCCGACGAAGCTCACCTGCATGTCGGGGATGTCGGCGTTGACGGGGATCAGATAGTCGCCGAAGGTGGCGTTGGCGATGCGCCCGGATCCCGGATCGGTGACCGTCTCCTCGAACATGGCCATGCCGATGCCGCCGACCGTGCCGCCGATGATCTGGCTGGTGGCTGTCTTCTCGTTCAGGATGCGGCCTGCGTCGATCACCGAGACGACCCTGGCCACCCGCAGCAGTCCGAGATCCGGGTCGACCCGCACCTCCACGAACTTCGCGCCGAAGGGTCCCGCGGGCGCCAGGCCCAGCTCCCGCGAGTCCGCCGGGGTGCTGGCGCCGTGGGCGCTGAGCTCCGTCAGCCCATGCGCGACGAGGATGTCGGTATATGTCTCGCCGCGCTCGGGCGATCCCGTCCGGTGGATGCGACCGCGGCCGATGCTGACCTCGTCGACGGCGCACCCCGCCAGCGGAGAGGTGGGATCGTCGCGGACGGTGTCCAGGAAGGCCTGCACGAGATTGCGGCAGGCGGCGTGGATCGCGCTGCCGAGGCTGGCCGTCAGGCCCGAGCCGCCCTCCACGGCCCCCGGCGGCAGGTCGGTGTCGCCGAGTTCGAAGGTGACGCGCGGCAGGTCCAGCCCGAGCAGCTCGGCCGACAGCTGGGCCATCACGGTGTAGGTGCCGGTTCCGATGTCGGTTACCGCGCTGCGCACCAGAGCCGTCCCGTCCCTGCGCAGCGTCGCGGTCGCCTCGCACGGCTTCTGGAACCAGAAGAACGAGACGCCGGCCAGGCCGTACCCGATCAGCCAGTCGCCGTCGCGCATCGAGCGGGGCTCGGGTAGGCGGCGCGACCAGCCGAACCGTTCGGCACCGACCTCGTAGCACTCGCGCAGGGCCTTGCTCGACCACGGGAGGCCGAGTTGCGGTTGGCTCTCGGCGTAGTTGCGCAACCGGAGCTCGAGCGGGTCGATGCCGAGCTCGTAGGCCAGCTCGTCCATGGCCGACTCCAGCGCGAAGTTGCCCTGTGCCTCGCCGGGGGCGCGCATCGAGTTGCACCAGGCGACGTTCAGCCGGACCTGCCGGTCACGCGTGGAGACGTTGGGGCAGGCGTAGGCGTATGCCGTGCCGGAGGCGCACGGTTCGAAGTTGTCCCCCTCCATCTGCAGCGTCATGGTGCTCTCGTGGTCGATCGCGGCCAGCCGTCCGTCGCGGGTGGCGCCGATCTTGATACGCTGCTCCGTGGCCGTGCGGTGGCCAATCCCGGTGAACATCTCCGGGCGGGTCAGCACAAGCTTGACCGGCCGGCCCACCGTGCGCGCGGCCAGGGCCGCGAGCATGACATGCGGCCACACGCGCAGCCCCGCCCCGAAGCCGCCGCCGACGAACGGGACCAGCACCCGCACGCCGCTCTCCGGGACGCCGAACACCTGCGCGAGCGCCGTGCGCAGAGCGTCGGGCCACTGGGTGGAGTCGTGGACGGTGAGGGCCTCGCCGTCCCAGGCGGCCACGGTGGTGAAGAGGCCCAGCGGGTTGTTGGTGTTGTCGACCGTGGTGTACGTCGCCTCGAACGTCACCTCGGCCGAGGCCAGGGCGGCCCCGACGTCGCCGCGACTGGAGTCCATCTCGAACGGGTCGGTGAGCACCTCCGCCCTGGGGTCATGAAGGTCGAGGCGCGGCTCGGTCGCCTCGTACTCCGCCTCGACCCGGCGGGCCGCGGCCGTCGCCTCCTCGGCGGTGCCCGCCACGACCACGGCCACGTACTGGCCGTAGTGCAGGATCCGGTCCCCCTGCAACGGCGGCGGCGGGGCCGAGAGGATCACCGTGTCGGACGCGCGCCCCAGCGAGGGCGCGTTCTGGTGGGTGATGACCGCCAGCACGCCGGGCGAGGCCTGAGCGGCGCTCGTGTCGAGCCGGCTGATCCGCCCGGCGGCCACGGTGCTGCGCACGAGCGCGGCGTGCGCCAGGTCGGGGAAGCTGAAGTCGTTGGGGTAGTGCGCGGCACCGGTGACCTTCAAGGGACCGTCGACCCTGTCCACTCCCTCACCGACCAGGTCGATCTGCTCGACGATCGTCATGACGCACCTCCGGCGGCGGTTCGCAGGGCGCGCACCAGGGTGCGCTTGGCCAGCTCGACCTTGAAGGCGGTGCCCTCGACGGTGAACGGGTCCCGGACGGCGGCCTCGGCCGCCGCGGTGAAGACCTCCAGGCTCGGGGGCAGCCCCCGCAGGGCCTGCTCGGCCTCGGGCGCGTGCCAGGGAATCGTCCCGACGCCGCCCAGGGCGACGTGTGCCTCGCCGATCACGCCGCCGTCGAATCGCAGGGCCACCGCGGCGGAGGTGAGCGCGAACTCGTACGAGACCCGGTCGCGGATCTTGAGGTACGTGGAGTGCGCGTCCGGCGGGAGCAGCGGGATGTCCACAGCTGTGATCAGCTCACCGTGGGTGAGCACATTCTCCACGTCGGGCGTGTCCCCCGGCACGCGGTAGAACTCCGTCAGCGGGACCGAGCGCTCCCCGCCCGTCCCGCGCAGGTGCACGACCGCGTGCAGCGCCACGAGCGGCACTGTCATGTCCGAGGCGTGCACCGCGATGCAGTGCTCGCTCGCGCCCAGGATCGCGTGCATCCTGGCGGCCCCCTGCACCGCGGCGCACCCGGAACCACGGTGCCGCTTGTTGCACGCGGGGACGGTGGGGTCGCGGAAGTAGCGGCAGCGGGTGCGCTGCAACAGGTTCCCGCCGATCGTCGCCATGTTCCGCAGTTGGACGGACGCACCCAGCAGCAGCGCCTCGCGCAGGAACGGCAGGCGCACGGTCACCGTGGGGTCGGCGGCCAGCTCCTCCATCGTGGTCAGCGCCCCCACCCGCAGCACGTCGCCGTCGCGCGCGACGCCGGCGAGCGGCAACCGGGTGATGTCGACCAGCCGGTCCGGCTCCAGGACGCCGTCCTTCATCAGGTCGATCTGAGTCGTGCCGCCGGCCAGATAGGACGCGTCGGGATCGGCGGTCACCGTCGCCACGGCCTGGCCCACCTCGCCCGCCCTGACGTACTCGAACTCACGCATCGCGGTCACCCGCCCCCATCCGGTCGCGGACCTCGCGGATCGCCTTGACGATGTTGGGGTAGGCGCCGCACCGGCACAGGTTGCCGCTCATGAACTCGCGGATCTCCGCATCCGAACCCGCGCGCCCCTCCGCCAGCAGGCACACCGCCGACATGATCTGCCCGGAGGTGCAGTAGCCGCACTGGAAGGCGTCGTGACGGACGAACGCCTCCTGCACCGGATGCAGGACGCCGTCGGCCGCGAGGCCTTCGACGGTGGTGATCGCCCGGCCCTCGCACTGCGCGGCCAATGTCAGGCAGGACAGGACCCGCTTGCCGTCCGCCATCACGGTGCACGCGCCGCAGGCGCCCTGGTCGCAGCCCTTCTTGGTGCCGGTCAGCCCCAGCCCGTCGCGCAAGGCGTCCAGCAGGGTCACGCGGGAGTCCAAGTCGAGCCGATGATCGACGCCGTTTACGGTCAAGGTCACCGCGACCCGCACGATCGTCGGTGCGGGACTCCGGTGAGTCGTGTCATGAGCCATAACCCCTCGTTTCCGGCACGGCAAGAACCGCGGCCTCGCGGGGGGAGGTCTCACTTGTCAACGATACGCTCCGCCCCCGGGGGGGCGATCTGCGGGGATCAGGGCGGCTGGGCGGCCCGCCGGAAGGAGAGGCCGCCCATGGCCTACCCGTGTTCGCTGATCACGCTCGATGGCCTACGCCTCTGATCACACCAGTCCGCAGGACCGCCAGGCGATCGGCACGCGCGGCGACCACTGCCCACCGTCACCGCGCACCACCACGTACGCGGTGAGCGGCGACGCGAACGAGCTGCCACCGCACAGGACCCTGCGCCTGCCGAAAATTCCATCCATGCGGTTCAAGCGGCATGTGAGTACTCGTGGAGGACTCCGCCGAGCCTGTCTCGTCGGCGCACGGTCAAGCTCGTGATTCGCTCTGGATCAGTGATCGGATCCGGGACGGGACGTAGCGGGGCGGCCTGGGCCAGGGCTTGGTGGGCTCGGTGCCGGTTGTAGAACTGTTCGTACTCGCGCAGGGCGTGCTGCAGGTGGCGTTCGTTCCACAGCAGGCAGCGGTCGAGAAGCTCGTGGCGGCACGATTGCACCCACCGCTCCATGATCGCGTTCATCCGCGGCATCCGGATGCCGGTGAGCACGGTCTGGATGCCGGCCTCGGCCAGGATCTCGTCCATGAGCTCCGGGAACTTTCCCGTCCCGGTCACGGATCAGATAGCGGAGCCGGCAACCGGCGTCCTCCAGATCCATCACCAGGTTCTTAACGGCCTGGGCGACCCAGTTCGCGGTCGGGTGCGCGGTGGTGCCAGGTACGCGGATGCGTCTGGTTGCGTGCTCGATGACGGCCAGGATGTACTGACGCCGCCCACCAAGGGTGACGGTCTCGATGAAGTCGCATGCCAGGTGCACCCGCCGGTAGCCCCAGGACGGGCTCTTCCGGACCAGGCGCAGGACGAGGGTGCGGATGGAACGGACGGTTGGCGGGCGCCCGCGCCGTTTCGGCGCGCAGGCACGGGCATGGCGCCGTTTCACGAGATCGCGGTGCCAGCGCACGGATGGAATTATCGGCAGACGCACTGCTAGGCGTCTTTGACCTGGTGGTGCAGCAGGTCGGCGAATTGGTAGTCGAGTTCGCCGGCCGCGCGCGCCACGATGTAGTCCTCGTGCACGGCGATGGAGACGGTGAAGCGCTCGGGGGAACCGTGGTCCTCGGTCACGGGACGTCTTTCTCGGAGAAGGGCGGTCAGCTTCAACGGCCGACGCCGCGCGGGCCTCGCTGTCATGGGGCTGTCCGGCGCTTCGGGCGCGGCCGGTCCTGATGCCCCCGGGTGTGGCCGGGGGCCGAAAGCGGTCAGTGGCGCTGGCGGAGTTCTTCGTTGATGCGCAGCGCCTCGGCGAGCTGGTCTTCCAAGATGATGATGCGGCAGGCCGCTTCCAGCTGGGTGCCGGCGTCGACGAGTTCGCGGGCGCGGGCGGCCAGGCGCAGCTGGTAACGGGAGAAGCGGCGGTGCCCGCCCTCGCTGCGTAGCGGCTCGATCAGCTTGGCGGCGCCGAGGCTGCGCAGGAACGCCGGGGTGACGCCGAGGATCTCGGCGGCCCGGCCCATGCTGTAGGCGGGATAGTCCTCGTCATCGAGCCGCTGCCCGAGACTGCCGGCCGCTTCGACCGCCTGGACCGGGTGATCGGCTGGGTGAGCGCCGGTGGGGCGGGGCCGCTCCTGCCCGGAGGCGGTGACCGTTGCCCGAGGTGTTTGATCCATTCAACCTTCCGAATGCGAACAGGGGCCCCGGCGCCATGATGCGCCGGGGCCCAGAGGCTAACACCATCGACCGGCCCTGCCTGCGTGCTGCAAGGGCGGGTCACTTATGCCGCACCAGCCGCCCGATGCGGGGGTGCGGGGATCGCGTAAGCGTGACCGTAGACCACCGTCCTGTTCGTGGAGCTGCGGTACCCGTGCGGCGACATGCGGCCGGCGACGGGCGATCCTGATGGCGTTCAACACTCCCTTCCAGTTATCCGTACCTCGGCACCCCGACCGCTGGCGCCGACTTCCTGCAAGCGGCAGCGCGTCCACCGCCCCGGCCCTCTTGCTCAACCACACTGGCCGCGGCAGTCCGACCTTCTGCCCTCTACCTCGTTCTGTACTGCTGTTTTCTGTACTGCTGTCCACGTCCGTCCGGGCAGCCCCATCGTGGTGCTCGCGCTGCCCTCGTGGATCCATCCCTTGCGATGTCAGGAACTCTAGCCGCCCACAGCGCGAATGTCTACCGTGGCGACTACAGATTTTCTTTCACTTTTGAGGCAAGAACCCGCCGCCATGCCACATGATCGATGTGAATGCAGGCAGAGCCGGGGGTGAGGCGATGGCGACGGGCGAGCACGACCAGGACCACGACGGGGCGCGACTCCTGGGCGGCCTCGATCTTCGTCGGCTTGATCGCGCCGGATTGGCGATCCTTGATCTCCATGACCGATAGTTCTCCGATGGCCGGGGCCTGGTGCTCGTGTCAAACCCTTCTTCTCGCCCGGTCCATCCGAGGCATCTCAACGTCGTTCGGCAGCTTGCATCCATTCATAGGTGGAGTTAACATGCAAACCAAGTTGGAGGTTTCTTCTCGGAGAGCTCGCGAAGGGAGCTGGACATGCTGCTCACGTCCCTCGACCCGTTCATCCAGGAGTTCGAGCGCCAGTTCGACCAGCTGGCCCGCCGGACCTTCGGCACCGGCACCCTCATGCCGATGGACGGCCTGCGCCGCGACGACGACGTGCTACTGACGTTCGACCTGCCCGGCATCGACCCCGAGTCCATCGAGGTCACCGTCGACCGCGGAGTGCTGAGCGTCAGCGCTCGCCGCGAGGAGGAGATCCCCGAGGGCGAGCGGGTCTTCGTCCGCGAACGCCCCATGGGCACCTTCACCCGCCGCGTCTACCTGTCGGAGTACCTCGACAGCGACAAGATCGACGCTGGGTACGCCAACGGCGTACTGAAGGTCCGCATCCCCGTGCTCGAGCGGGCCAAGCCCCGCAAGGTCGAGATCCAGCAGGGCGGCGCCAAGGCCATCCGGGCCTGATACGCACGTCCATGGCAAGGGCGGGTGCCGACGGGCCCGCCCTTGCCATTCGAGAGGAGGTCCGGATGGCCGGCATGCCGTTCGACGATGAGCACGCCCCGCTGTACTCCCTGGGTCAGGTCGCGGAGATGCTGCAGGTGCAGCAGGCCTTCCTGCGCCGGCTCGACCAGCACGACGTGGTCAGCCCGCACCGCTCATCCGGCGGGCAGCGCCGCTACTCCCGCCACGACATCGGGCTGCTGCAGCACGTCACCACGATGACCGGCCAGGGAATGACGCTCAACGCCATCCGCCGCATCCTCGAACTGGAGCAGGAAGTCCGCGAACTGCGTGCGGCCCTGAAACGACTCACCTAGAAAGGAGGCACCCTGCCATGATCGAGACCGCTCCGGCGATCGCATCTGCGGCCGCGGGCGGCGACCGGCCGGTGGTCGGCTCCTACAACACCTGCGAACAGGCCCGTGAGGCGGTCGCCTTCCTGGCCGACAACGGTATTCCGGCGCACCGAGTGGGCATCGTCGGGGAGAACCTGCGCCTGATGGAGAACGTTCTGGGCCGGATGACCACTCCCCGTGCGGCGGGCATGGGCGCTGCGCTCGGCGCCTGGTTCGGCCTGCCTTCCAGCCTGATGGTCCTACTGGTCGCGGGCCCGTGGGCGGCGCTGCTGGCGGGGATGGCCTTCGGCGCGCTGCTCGGCGCCGCCTTCGGCGTGACCGCGTGCTGGGCCGCGCGCGGCCGAGGCGACCTGTTGACCAACCAGTCGCTGGTAGCCGCCCGCTACGCTGTCGTGGCCGACGTGGCCATCGCCGACGACGCGCGCAACCTCTTGATCAAGCACGGCTGGCGCACCGGCTGAGCCGGCAGGGCCTCCCTGCCGACGTCCGTGCCTCATCGGGCCCCGGCGAGACATCGTACGCGGGAACAGCCCCGGACGGGGCTGTTCCCGCCGGCGTGCAGAATCTCCCACACACACCGTGGAGGCCGCGATCCTGTAGCCCAGGCGGGCCAACTCGCCTTGGATCCGCCGATGCCCCCAGGTCGGATTCTCCCGCGCCATTCCGCACGATCAGTGCCTTGACCGGCCGGCGGCTGCCCGGTTCAGCACCGTGCCTTACACGCCTGACAAGATCATATCGCTCTGGCCTGCGAGAAAGGGCTAAGAACCCAAGATAACGATTGGACACGCGAGCCCGACGACAACCGCCCGCTACGACCGCCGCCCGGCCGCGACCCGGCGGGCCGCCGTGTCGCGGCTCCACATTCCCCGACCCGAGGACCTGGAGGTGTGCAAGGCACCCGGACACGCCAGCTCGGCCACCGGATCCACGCCTACCAGAATGGCGTACGTCAGTGACCGTTCCGTTGCGGCTCAGTAGCGGCTCAGTGCTCAGCACGGATGTCCAGATGCGTGCCGTCCGCCAGACTGGCGGCACACGGTCGAACAAGGAGGTCACGATGCACAACCGCGACCGTGTTTCCGGATGCGACAGAGAGAGGGCGTGGCTTATGGCACGGGTGATCTGTGACATGTCCATCTCGCTCGACGGGTACGTCACCGGCCCGAACGACAGCCGTGAGAACCCGTTCGGCGACGGTGCCTGGATGCTGCACAAGTGGATGTCCGCCCAGGCGACCGACGAGGATCGGGCCATCCTGGAGCAGGTGATCGAAGACTGGGGTGCCGTGGTGATGGGCCGCAAGTCGTTTGAGAAGAACGAGGGGGAGGGCGGCTGGGGCGCGGGTGGCCCGATGGGTGATGTCCCGTGCTTTGTGGTCACTCACCACAAGCCGACCAGGTCGTACCCGCCTGTGTTCACCTTCGTCACCGACGGAGTGGCCAGCGCGATCGAGCAGGCCAGGAAAGCGGCGGGAGACAAGGTCGTCGGGCTGCACGGCGCGACCGTCATGCAGCAGGCGCTCCCGCTCGGGCTGGTCGACGAAATCCGCGTCCATGTGGTACCGGTCCTGGTCGGCGGCGGTACGCCGTTGTTCGGCACGCTCGACTCCTCGATCACCCTCGAACGCACCCAGGTGATGGCGACCCCGGCGGCGACCCACCTCTCCTACCGCGTCGTCCGCTGACCGCGAGGAACGATGGGGTGGTTCAAGGAGACCACCAAGTCGATCGCGAGCACGATGCCCAGGGGCCATGACAGACGAAAAGGGCATCGTGCGGTGGACGTCACCGACGAGCAGCGCCTGCACGGGCCATCGGCCCGCCAGCGGTCTGGCGACGGTGTTGCGGCTCACCTTGAACTTCGCCGCGATCTCACGACCCGGCAACCCCGGCTCGGGACGCATGGCGAATCTCCGTGTAGAGCTTGGCCCTGGACATCGCCCGCGTCACCGGCGCTCCCTCGCTTGGAGTGGCGCACCGATACTCCCACCGCGACCACCGAGGTGGCTCCCAACCTCACCAACATGGCATAGCTGGCCCGCACAGCCTCAGAGCCACTACCTGCCGCGCGGCCCGCTCGCGCTGGCTGCGGGACGCCCGACCGCCCGCTCATCAACACCGAGCAGCAGCGGATCCAACCGCGTGGCGCTGCCCTGATGGGGCACTGAACTCACCAGGAGTGGCGGCTCGCTGCAGCTCTTGGAGTTCCGGGTCGACCAGGGGACACTGCCCCTTTCACCGGTGCGCACCGCGCCGTGAGGCCGTCAGGCCGTCCTGGTGGCGGCCACAGTGCGGGCTCGCCGTCAGACCACTCAACTATGCTGTAGGCGAAGTGGCGGCCGTAGTGGCCGGGATATCCCACGCACTGCCACCACGACCCGAGATACTTCCTCTACGCTGACCGTGTGGCGTCCCATGCCAGTCTCAGCGCGTTGCAATTCTCGTCGTTGCTTTCCGCAAGAATCGACTGCGTCGCGAACAGGCCTATAGCGCCCAGAGCAGCGTAGGCGACTGCGATGGCCACCGTCTCATCCACCTCATAATTCTGGGTTTGTTCGGAGGCGGTCTTCTTGACGTGGTTATTCTCGTCTTCAGTCAGGTACATTCCCTATGCCGCACCACCGACCGGGGCCCTGCGTCGGCAGCCGCCGCAGCCCCCGTCGGCCTGGAAAGACGTCAAGGACGGCAGCCGCGCGGCCCCGCGCTGCCCGCAGAACGGCAACCCCGCCGACTCCAATCCAGTCGGCACCGCCGAGGACTGCCTCTACCTGAACGTCACCGCTCCCCGGACCGCGTCCGGCAGACGGCTGCCGGTCATGGTCTGGCTGCACGGCGGCGGCTTCACCCAGGGGTCCGGCGGCGACAACGACGCCCGGCGGCTGGCCCGCCCGGGCGCGGTCGTCGTGACCGTGAACTACCGGCTGGGCGTCTTCGGCTTCCTCGGCCACCCGGGGCTGGCCGGCTCGGGCGCGTTCGGCCTGCTCGACCAGCAGGCCGCACTGCGCTGGGTACGGCACAACGCCGCGGCCTTCGGCGGTGACCCGCACAACGTCACGCTGTTCGGCGAGTCCGCCGGTGCCTTCAGCACCTGCGCCCAGCTGACCTCACCCGCAGCGACAGGGTTGTTCGACAAGGCGATCACCCAGAGCGGTGGCTGCTCGATGCGCCAGCTGGGCATCGACCCCGCCGGAGGAGACACGATCTGGCCGTCCCGGCAGGCCGGCGAGCGCATCGCCGCACCTGTCGCCGCACCTGTCGCCGAGCCGGTCGCATGCACGGACGCGACGCGGACGATGCCCTGCCTGCGCCGCGTGCCCACCTCACGACTGCTCACCGCGCAGCAGAGGGTGCCCGCCACCTGGGCACCCTCCAACGGAACGGACACACTGCCGCAGGAGCCGGGCAGTTCCCTGCGCACCGCCTTCGGCCGGGCCGCGAAGCGGGTGTCGGCAAGGTATCCGGCCGGCGCCCACGGCTCGCCTTCCCTGGCATGGGCGGCCATCGCCACCGACCGCGGCTGGACCTGCCCGACCCTCGCGGGCAACCGCCTGCTCGCCCGCAAGACCGCCGTCTATCAGTACGCTGACGCTCCTGGGAGACCTGGCGACAGCCCTGCTTGTCCTTGGGGCCGAAGCCGTACCCGCCGCTGCGGGTGGCAAGGCTGTCGCCGTTCGGCGTAGGTCAACCGTCGCGTTCGGGTGATGGCAGGAAGCCGCCTGGTACCTCGACCGGGGTGAGGATTCTGGTCTCGCCCGGGTAGGGGGTGTCCCAGTTGTGTGCCTGGTACCAGGTGAAGTGGTCCATGAGCGCGGGACTGGCGTAGTCGGGGATCGCCTTCGGCCCGGTGAAGTGCTGGTCCTTCTGCCAGGCAGTCCACTTGTCGATGGCGTCCTGCTTGTCGGAGGACACAGCAGTCGCCGCGGTGGGGGTCCCACTGTCGTTGCCGCAGGCCGGTGGGGTCGCCAGGCCGTCGGTGAGCGGCACCTGGTTGGGCACGACGTTGAACGGGGTGTAGTTGGCCTTCTTGGTGAAGGCCCGGCTCATCGGGGTGGCGGCGCTGTCCTTCTGGTTCATCGGCTGGATCCCGAGGATCTGCTCGATGGTGCGGATCACGGTGATCTGCGTGTAGTAGGTGCTGTCCACCTTGCCGTGCTGCGCCCAGGGGCTGATGATCTGCACGGGTCCGCGAGCGCCGTCGACGTGGTCGACGCCGTTCTGCGTGTCGTCCTCGATCACGAAGATCGCGGACTCCTGCCAGTACGGGCTGTGCGAGATGGTGTCGACGATCCTTCCGGTGGCCAGGTCGCTGTCGGCGACCGAGGCCACCGAGTTCGGCGGTCCGCCGGTGTGGTCGCTGGACAGCCACATCATGTTGAGGTTGGCGGGGCCGTTGGTCTGGAAGTCGCGCTTCCAGATCTCGTACCGGTAGACGTCGGGGATGTTCAGGTCGTACTTCGGATACTCGTGCACCGTGACCGCGTTGAGCGACGGGATCGGCGACTGGGTGTCGGTCTTCATGGTGGTGTCCTGGCCGGTGGCCGCCATGTTCTTGGCGTCGCAGTAGAAACCCTGCCACGTCGCGCCCGGAGGAACTGTCTCGAACATGGTGAACTCGCCGAAGTTGCGCACCGTCTTGCCTGCGGCCTGGGCGCCGGTCCATAGGAAGCCGGACCGCTGGTGGCCGAGCGCGTCGTCCTCGGTGTCGTAGCTGCGCTGGTACAGCCCGGCGCTGGACTCGGTGTACTCGGGGTTGTCCGCCTGCATGAGCCAGTTGTGGCCGTCGGCGGAGTTGGTGCCGATGGAGTAGGTGTTGTCGTAGAGGCCGAACTGGCGGACCATGGCGTGCTGGTTCGGCGTGACCTTCTCGCCGAACTGCGCCAGCGACGGGTCGCCGTTGCCGCGCGGATCGTCGCCGAACAGCTGGTCGTAGGTCCGGTTCTCCTTGACGATCAGCCAGACGTACTTGATCGTCGAGGGGTCGCCCAGGCGCTTGGGGACGGGGACGGGATGCTGCTTGTTCGCCACGGCCTGCCTGACATCGTCCTTGCCCCAGCCGTTCTGGGCGAAAACCGTGGCCGTGGACCTGGCGATCGCCCGGTCGTCGGGCAGCCTGAAGCGGAGCAGCGTGCCGGTGGAGTCGTGGGTGTTGTGGCCGGTCGCCGGAACGGTGCCCGGCCCCTTGTCGATGGTGCGGGTCGGACCGCGCTCGCCGATGCCGCGCATGTTGGTGACGATCACCTCGTCGCCGACGGTGGTCACCTCCGCCGGGTAGTAATCCATCGGGAGCAGGCCGACGTACCTGACGGGCTCCTGCGGGCGAGTGTAGCGGTAGACGGCGACCGCGTTGGCCCGGCCGAGAGTGACGAGCAGGTGACCGTCCCTGGTCAGGGTCACCCCGCTGGGGGCGTAGCCGACCTGCGACTGCGGCCACGGCTGGGTGGCGATCGTCTGGACGACCCGGTCGCGGGCGGTGTCGATGACCGAGACCGTGTCGTCGAAGGTGTTGGTGACGAACAGGGCGCCGCCGGCGGCGTGCAGCGCGGTCGGGTGCAGTCCCACGTCGATGGAGGTGACCACGGCCGCGGGATCGGCGATGTTGATCACGCTGACGGTGCCGGTGGTGGTCGCGCCGGTGACGAGGTTGGCAGGCAGCTGGGTGCCGTAGGAGTTCATCGTCGCCTCGCCGGGCTTGGCCGGGCGGCCCCCCTCGTTGCTGACGTACAGCTTGCCGCCGACCATGGCCAGGCCACGTGGCGCCGTGCCCACTGTCCAGCTCCGCTGGATCGCGCCGGTGGCCGCGTCCATGGCCACGACGCGGTTCTGGCCGTTGACGGCGACGTACACGGTCGTGCCGTCGGTGGAGAAGACCGCCTGTGCGGGCAGCGCCTTCATGGCGCCCTGCGCGGCGATGGTGATGAACGTCGGTTGGCCCAGGGTTCCATCGGCGTTGACAGGGAAGCGGTTGAAGCCGTTGATCTGCGGCAACCACAGGGTCTTACCGTCGGGAGAGTACGCGGGACCTTCCTGGCCGACGTCGTTGCCGGAGATGCGCACCCCGGCGGTCGTGGCGGTGCCCGCCTGCTGCAGCACCTTGTACGCCCGCAGGTCGACGATGGTCAGCGCGATCGAGCGGTCGTTGGTGAGGGCGGCGAGGAAGCGGCCGTCCGGACTGATGGTCGAGGCCAGCAGTTTGCCGTTGTCCACGAGCAGGCGGCGGCCGATCGACTTCACGATCTGGTCACTGGCGAGCTGCAGGCCGTCCTTGTACGTGGTGCCGACCAGGTTGGAGTCGAACCCCTCGGTGGAGGCGTAGGCCATGCCGCCGCCGGTGACGGCGATGGCCACGGAGCCCGCGACTGCGACGCGGGCCCGGCGGCTGGAACGCCACGCCAAGAGCCGGCGGTGGCTCTTGGTGATGCGCTGACGTGTGACGTGCATGGTTCATCAGCCCTTCACGGTGCTTGTGAGCAGATCGATGTTCACGTCGAACTGCCACAGGGGGTTGGGAGCGTCCCCGATGGGAGTGCGGACCTGGAAATAGCCGTTGACCTCTTTGGGGCCGTCACCGTCTGCGATGAAGCGGCCGTCCGAGGTGATGTCGAGCTGGTAGATGGCGTTGCCGAGGGCTGTGGCGCCCGGCAGGTGCCAGGACACGACGCACCGCCAGTCGTTGCCCGGCCCTTCGTCCGCGACCCGCGAGCCGCCCTTGTCGCAGGAGGCAGATGCCTGGAGCTGTGCCTCGGTGACGTCGGGGCGGCCGAGCTCGCGGGTTTGCAGCCGGTAGAGGTGGGCGAAGGCCGTGCCGAGCGAGTCCTGCACCGTGGCCTGCTCAATACCCGAGCCGGTGGCCGGGGTCGCCACGACGATCACGCCGTAGGCCAGGACGGTCAGCGCGGTCAGCGGCAGGACCCCGGACAGGATGTTCCTGGCCGACCCGTCGTAGTTCAGGTCGGTGAAGTCCCGGCGCAGGAACAGCCGGTACGCCAGGGCGGTGGCGACAACCGCCCAGGCCAGGCTCACCGCCAGGCCGATGAGGAGGGGGCCGGTCTGCACAGGGGCGGTGAAGAGTCCGCGCCAGGCCAGGAAGCCCTCGCTCGGCAGCGCCAGCCGTACCGCCGCGGGCAGCGGGAGCAACTGCGCGAGCTGGAGCACCAGGGCAAGCAGTGCGGGCATCAGCAGGCCCATGGGAGAGCGGCCGAGGACGATCGAGCCGAGGAGACCGACCGCGGCGAACGCGAGCGTGGGCGCCAGCGCGCAGGCCCAGGCGAGCAGGACCGTGCTTGCCGCGTCCCCCGGGGCGATGATGCGGCCGTCCAGGCCGACGAGCTGCCCGTTGCCGACGGCGGCCAGACCGCCCGCGATGCCGGAGGCGGTCAGCCCGATCACCAGGAGCAGGATGACGGTGAGGCTGGCCAAGCTCTTGGCCACGAAGATGCGGCGCGGGGACCGTACGGCCACCAGCAGGTGGCGCCAGGTGCCGAGCCGGTCCTCCACGGCGAACACGTCGCCGGCGACCAGCGAGGTCAGCAGCGGGAGCGCCCACGTGCAGGCGAAGTCCAGGACGACCAGTGATCCCGCCCAGCCGGTGGCGTTCATCCAGCGGCCGAAGACCGTGTCGGTGGGGAGTGAGCTCTGCAGGCTCACCACGGCCACGAACGCCGCGGGGCCGAGCCAGCAGACCAGGAGCAGCAGCCGGATCCGCCATTGGGAGAGCAGCTTGACCAGCTCGAACCGGTAACCGTTCCGTAAGGGAGCGGGGCTGGCGGCTCGGGGTTCTGCGACAGTCGCTGTCATGAAGGGTCCGTTTCCGTGAGCCTCAGGAAGGCGGCCTCGAGCGGTGGCACCACCGGTCCCAGCTCCCTGAGCGCGACCCCGGCTGTCACCAGGCGGGCGATCAACTCGTCCAGGGAGGACGTCGATCCGTGCACGACGACGTCGGTGTTCTGGCCCGGCACGAGGCGGAGCCCGGGCGTCTGCGCCGCGTGCTCCCTGGCGGCATCGGGGTCGGTGGTGACCAGCCGATAGTCCAGGTCGCCGCTCTCCGCGGCCAACTTGCTTACCGGACCGGAGAACACGGCCCGCCCGGTGGCGAGGATGGTCACCTCCGAACACAGCGCGGCCAGGTCGTCCATCCGATGGCTGGACAGGACCACCGCGGTTCCGTCGGCGGCCAGCGCGCTGATGACCCGGTGAACGTGCCGCTTGCCGGCGGGATCGAGGCCGTTGGCCGGTTCGTCCAGGACGAGCAGCCGCGGCCGGGTGAGCAGCGCGGCGGCCAGCCCCAGCCGCTGACGCATGCCCAGCGAGAAGCCACGGACCCGGTCGTCGGCGACGTCGGTGAGCCCGACCTGCTCCAGCGCCTCACTCGCGTCGACGGCGCTCTCCCGCAGCGAGGCCAGCGCCGTCAGGTTCTGGCGAGCCGTGAGCGAGGGATACAGCCCAGGCCCGTCGACGAAACCCGCAACACCATCGGGTACGGCCAGCGTCCGCCCCACCGGCGCACCGAGGATCTCCAGTCTGCCGCCGTCGGCGACCGTCAGGCCGAGCAGCAGGCCAAGGAGCGTGGTCTTCCCCGCGCCGTTGGGCCCGACGAGCCCGTGGATCTGCCCGCCCATCACGAAGAGGTCGACATGGTCAAGGGCCAGCACTTCGCCGAAGGTCTTGATGATCCCGCGTGCCCGGACCGCGGGGGGAATCGCCGCCATGTCGGTCCCCTTTGCTTGATTCCCCAACCCGGGCAATCTAAAGATCGTGATTTACCCGGAGCTGACGAACAGCCAAACTCTGCGTAAACCACTGGATCAGCCCTTATTTCAGGACTTTGGCGGCTAGGGACTGACTAGGCCTCGAGGATGGCGCCGTCCCGGCGAGCGACATCGAGCACGCCGTGGGCGCCGGTGACCTGGCGGCGTGCTCGGCCGTGCCAACGGGCTGTGGCTGCACGTGTGGCGGTGCGCCGTACGCCGCGACGACTTTGCCGGTCTCGCCCGGCTGGCGTCCCTGTGGGTGGCATCTGCTCCCCCGCACCTGCCCGCCCAGTTCGTCTCGACCTCGCCGATCCAGTTGTGACCCCAAGGGAGACGCCCCGGCCGCGGTGCCAGTCGGACATGCCTACTAGGAAAACGTCCTCCTCGGTGACGTAACGGAAGGCCCAGCTGGTGTCGCACGGAAGGTTGTCCGCCGTCAGCGTCAAATGGCTGAAGGTCAACGCCAGCCGATCGCGGGGGCGACGTGGGTCAGGACCGATTCGAGGAGATGGGCGTTGTAGTCCACGCCGAGCTGGCTGGGCACCGTCAGCAGCAGCGTGTCGGCCGCGGCGATCGCCTCGTCGGCGGCCAGTTCCTTGACAAGGACGTCGGGCTCGGCGGCGTACGTGCGGCCGAAGATGGCCCTGGTGGTGGCGTCGATGAAGCCGACCTGGTCGGAGCCGCCGCTCTCGTGACCGAAGTAGGCGCGGTCGGTGTCGGTGACGATCGGCATGATCGAGCGGCTCACCGAGACCCGCGGCTCACCCTCGTGACCGGCCTCCTTCCATGCCTGCCGGTAGGCCGCAATCTGCTCGGCCTGCTGGACGTGGAACGGCTTGCCGTTCTCGTCGTCCTTGAGGGTGGAGCTCATCAGGTGCATGCCCAGCCCGGCGGCCCACTTCGCGGTCGCGTTCGAGCCGGAACCCCACCAGATCCGCTCGCGCAGCCCTTCCGAGTGCGGCTCGACGCGCAGGAGGCCGGGCGGGTTGGGAAACATCGGCCGCGGGTTCGGCTTGGCGAATCCCTCGCCGTCCAGCACCTTGAGGAAGACCTCGGCGTGCCTGCGCGCCATGTCCGCGTCGGTCTCGCCCTCGGCCGGCTCGTAGCCGAAGTAGCGCCAGCCGTCGATCACCTGCTCGGGTGACCCGCGGCTGATGCCGAGCTGCAGCCGGCCTCCCGCGATGAGATCGGCCGCGCCGGCGTCCTCGGCCATATAGAGGGGGTTCTCGTACCGCATGTCAATGACGCCCGTGCCGATCTCGATCCGGCTCGTTCTCGCGCCAACTGCCGCCAGCAGGGGGAACGGGCTCCCGAGCTGCTGGGCGAAGTGGTGGACCCGGAAGTAGGCGCCGTCGGCACCGAGCTCCTCGGCGGCCACGGCCAACTCGATCGACTGCAGCAGGGTGTCGGACGCGCTGCGCGCCTTCGAGTACGGCGAGGACGACCAGTGCCCGAAGCTCAGAAACCCGATCTTTTTCACACGTGCTTCAACCCGCGCCGGCCCAGGGACATTCCGGACGGCCCGCAGCCACAAGTCCCTCGGTGGCCAGGTGCCCATAGGACTCGCCGTCGCTCCGATCGGCGGAGTGGTAACGGCCGTCCCTCCTGCCCTACCGCGCCAACCCGCGGCATCACACGAGGCTGTAGCCACGTCGTCTGATCGTGAGTCACGGTGAGCCACAGGTGATTCACGCCCCCGCCCGTATCTTGCCGACCTTCCGGTTGGTCGCCCGCACCGCCTTCAGCACCAGCCGCACGAGCATCCGGGCACTGTCGTGATACAGGTGCGGCAACAGCGAGACATAGGTGTCGGCGGTCAGCACGATGCCGGCATGCCTCAGCGTGCGCTGCACCACCTTGAACTCGGTACGCGACGCCAACGCTTTCGTGACTCCTCCGTGGCATAGGTCGTGCCGCCGGATCGTCGGCACGTCCGCCGCATCAGGCCCCACACCCTGCAGGTCCAGCGCCCCGCGATGACCTCCGAAGCAGGGGTGCACCCGTCCTCGCGAAGCGGTATGCCATCGCGGTGCCAGGAGCCGACGGTGCCGTGCCACGCCCCGTCGTCACCGGCACAGGGAAAGGAATTATGCCGCGTCTCGGACCAAAAGCGCTGATCAGGCACTCGCAACAACGTCAAAAAGGCGTCACGTGAGCGGCAGATCCAGCATCCCGGGCATGGCCAGAAACTGCCCCGAGCAGAGCTCTCCTTCTCTGGTCCTCCCCCTTCCTTGAAGAGATCTTCGTGACTCGGTATGCCATCGAGCGTGCCCACAACACGCTTCTCGCGCAGTGGAGCACCGGCATCGGCGACACCGCCATCGTCGTGGCCCGGCTGACCCACGACCAGCTCCACCAGAACACCCGCCGACTCGCCGCCGAGCTGACCCGCCTGTCGCACCTCTGCTGGCGCTCGTACACGCACCCCGCCAGCTCCGCCGACCGGCACAGCCCTCACAGTCTCGGCTGGCACCGGCAACAGGAACGGGACGCCTTCACCACGATCCTCCCCACCCTGACCGCCACCACGCGACCCACCGACCAGCCGATCGGCACCAAGGTCGAGCGAGCCGCTCACGCCGTCGCCCGTGCCCTGCGCGTGCTCGGCACCTCTCAGCTCACCACGCACGTCACCACCGACATCGCCGCCGAACTGGCCGCCATCGAACAAGCCGAACGCGGCGACCTGTCCGACCGCGCCCAGCAAGCCGTCGCCCTCAGCCGCGAAGACGCCTCACCCCTGCAGATCTCCCAAGCCGACCGCCTGCTGCACGACAACCCCTTCGGCAGCCAGGACCTGTTCACGCAGGTAGATCCCACCGCGGCCGCCATCGCCGCCGCCCACTGGTTCTACGCCGCCGTCACCATCACCGCCCAGCACACCGGCATGCACCCGATCCAGGTGGTCGCCAGCGCCGAGCAGCACGACAAACCCCTCGCCCTCGAAAGCCTCACCGACATCACCACAGCCATGAACGCCGGCACCCGAACCCGGCACGTGGCCATGCCCCTCATCCGCAACGCCCTCCACATCGCCGACGGCCACCTGCGCGGCATCCTCGAAGTCCAACACCGCATCACCGCCGCCCAGCACCTCATCAGCAAGGCCCAGGCCGACCACCCCGAACTCGACCTCAGCCCCGACACCATCCACCTGCCCCTCACCTCGCTCGACCCCGCCCGGCCCGCCCCCGACCTCCTCGACAACCTGCTCCACGGCATCCACACCTGCTGGCGCCTCTACCAGCACCACACCGACCCCCAACGCCCCGCCCCCGCAAACGTCGACAATTCACGGCAACCAACAACTCCGCCAAACATTCCTCACCGCGACCCGAGAAGAAGCAGCGGCCCGAAGCGAACGACTGCTGTAGCACCCAGAGAGCATGCCGACCTCGGATATAGCGCCATATGAGCACTGTCGTCGGAGGTTGCTCCCATGGCATGGCCTGCTCCAAGTACGCGGCGACCTGGAGCAGGCCCACACCCATAGGCGGGCAATCTGCGCGCCGATTCGGATGCTCCAGGCATGAACGCCATCTGCAAGCGAATCATCAGCACCGCACATACCGCTTCGTGAACGTAACCTCGCTGTGCACAACGGCTGCTCGACGGCTGCTCGTATGGGTTCGATCGGCTGTGAACCTCGAGCCTCTCCACCGAAGCCGGATCGACGCAGCCGCGCCGTGGAAAGGGATCAATCGACACATGATGCCGTTAGTCAAGAACGCATGGTTGCTCGGTGGTTGCTCGCGTGTACGCAATACGGCCCGGCACGCATGAGCACAGGCCGACACAACACCGGAAAGAATCCCGGCCACAGCAATACAAAACAACCCTCGGCGGCACTGAGCGGCACCAATCGAGCCGACTCATAATCCGTGGGTCATGGGTTCAAGCCCCACTCGCCCTACTCTTCAATACCGCGTCCGACCTGGGGTTTCTCGGTTCCCATCGGCCTCTGATCTCGTTTTTGATCACGGTTGGCCAGCTGGAACGGGCTGCGAGTGCCGACAATCGCGGCCAGACTGGGCTGTCACCCGGAAACGGTGCGCCGACGGTTACACCGGTTCAACGGCGAAGGGATCGATGGCCTCGGCGATCGGCCCGGGCCTGGGCGACGACCGAGGCTCGCGGTGATGATGCAGGCCATCGACACCCAGCTGACCGGACAGCCATTGCGGGCAATCGTGTCGCTGACACCCGGCGGGCTGGATGCTGACTTCGAGCCACCACTGATAACCCTGGCGCTCGGGCCCCCCGGGGTGCATCTGTTGACCGATGCCATCAATCCGGCTACCCCAACCGGCCCGCCTCGGAGCGGCCGTCGAGCAACTGTCCGCGACACACTGCCGATTCTCATGACCGCAGAAACTCGTCGGGGCCATCATGACGGCCAACCGTCGCGGCCGGTGGCCGCGACGGGCAGTGCGGTGGCGAGGGCTATGCTGCCGAGCGCAATCGCGATGGTGAGCCGCGCGTGCAGTCGTGCAGTTCTGGCGGACATCCTGACATTCGAGAGACTGCAGTGCGCTATCGGATGTTGTAGCCCTGGGAAGTCCAGAACGAGGTCGGGTTCGGGTTTTCCAGCCTCGGGTCGTTGACGCTCTTGGCCGCGAGCGTCCGCTGACCAAGGCGCATCTCGACGTGTGTGTGGGCGTTCGAACCGGACGACACCCCGCGCCACGATTCGGTGGCGATGACCTGGCCACGGCTGATCTGCTGGCCCTGGCTCAAGGAGGACGACGGAGCGGTGTGCAGGTAGATCACCGTCTTGTCCAGCGCGGCGTTGTAAATGGCGATCGTGGAAAGCCCCCGGCCGCCGGTCGTCCCGCGCACGACATTGATGACCTTGCCGCTCACCAGGGAGTGGACTTGCGCGCCCAGGCCGCGAGCGAAGTCGATGCCCTCGTGCCGGCCGGAGATGTGTTTGTAGCCGTCGAAGCCGACGACGAGCCGGCCTCTGGCCTGATACAGCGCGTACGACATGTCCACGCGGGCTGGGGTCGACGGGCTGAACTGGTGTGAGGCGTTCTGATTCTTGAGAGTGGAGTTGAGGTTGCCTTTGGCGCCTGGCGGGAAGTCCTGATATTCGCCAGCGTGGTTGCTGTTGTAGTAGACGCGGACGGTGGTGCCGGTGCGGTTCCAGGCGGAGGCAGCGGCATTCTTGACGCATTGGCCTTGGCCGTTGCCAGGTCCCTTGAAGTCGTAACAGGACGGCTGCTTGGTGCCGTAGTCGGCGACGGATCCGGTGAAGTCCGAGATGGATCCTTGGTTGCCGCTGTTGAAGTAGTAGCAGAATTCGCCGCTGTCGCACACGCCGTCACGGCCGGCGGCCGCGAGGGGCGGCGCGGTGGCGAGGACTGTGCCGCCGAGCGCCATCGTGACGGTCGCGGTGGTGAGGGTCCTGCTGAGCGTTCTCATGGTTTCTCTTTCTGCTTGCGGATCGCGGGTTGTGCAGGGGAGTCAGCGGCGCTGGTACTCCTCCCAGGTGCGGATGGTGACCTTCGGGCCGTCGTCGGGGCCGCGGTTGGCGAGCCCGTTCAGGCCGAGGTAGTAGTCACCGATCTGGTGCTGCGCCTGGCTGGAAAGGTCGGTGTCGCTGATGGCGGCTGCATGGATGTGCCACGGCCAGTTGCCTTGATCGGGGCTGCGCACCCATGCCGCGAAGCCGACCTGACGCAGCGCGCGGACGATCGCGGTGCGGGTGGCGGAGCTCATTTGTTTGACCGAGATGTCCACGACGCCGCCGCCGTCGTGGGTGCCCGCGGACGTGGGGTCGCCGCCAGGGTTGTACGACCCCTGCTCGAGCACGAGTTCGCGGCCGAGCAGCCGCTTCGCCTCGCCCAGCATGCTCCGCGTGCGGGTGTTGAGGACGAAACGGCCGCTGGACACCCGGCCGCCGGGGTCGACGATGTGGGTGAGTGTGAAGCGGCCGGCTCCGAGCCTGGGGAGCGACGCCTTACCCGGCAGGCCGTTGGCATCGAGACCGGTGTAGCCGAGCGACTTCTGGAACTTCGCGTAGGCGGCGACTGTCGCGGTGCCGAAGTAGCCGTCCACCCATTTCGCGTCGAGCAGTTGCCGGTCACGCAGCGCCCGCTCGACGAGGAGCACGCCGGCCTTCGCGCCTGGGGTCAGCGTGTCGTCAGGTCGCCGCGGGTCGATCTGGGCTGCCTTGACAGTGGCTTCCATGTTCACGCTGGGGAGCGCCGCAGCCTGGTGCACGAAGGTGTCGTCGTCAGGGGAGGGCCGGCGGCAGCCGGACAGTGTGCGGCTCGGGCCCATCCGCGGCGCCTCGATCGCCTTCTGCGGAAGCACCTCGAAGCGGGCGCTGTAACCGTCGGCATCGACGTCGGCCCGATGCTTGAACGAGGTCCTCGTGTAGCCTTCCGGGCTTTCGGCGGCGACCGGCAGTTCGGCGACGGCGTTCCGGAGCAGTGGTGGCCCGGCGTGTTCGACATGTGACCCAGCAGCGGCCGGAGCCGAACCGGCAGCGATGGCCGCGGCCACTGCCAAGATCGCGCTGCCGGTTGTTGCCAAAATGGGGCGTCCAGCCACGAGCGTGATCCTCCAGTATCGATCAATCGCTCTAAGTAAGCGATCACTCGCGCTAAGTAATCATGCTGAGTCGTGACTGCATCACTGGCGGCATGGTGACAGCCACCTGGCCTGTCGACCTTCGGGGCATTTGAACCCGGCAGTGGGCCCGCTGCTTGACGTCTTGCGCCCAGGTCGGTCGCCGAGAGGGCCCTGCTGCCACATCACCTCCATTGCACATTTAGTAAATAAAGCAATACTTAGAGCGAGCATCGAGATCTTCGCATCCCGTTCGGCGATGGCGACCAGGAAAGGAATCCGCGCCGGCGCCGCGGTCGCCGGGGCGCTTCTGTCTGGCTGCCTGCTGGCGGGCTTACCCGCGCTGGTCTGGCCCGCGTCCGCCGACAGCGTCGCCGCCCGGTTCACCACGGCGCAGCCGGACTGGCGGCCCGGGCAGAGCACCCGCTCCGCCACCGTCGCGCTGGCCTTCCAGCAGAACGGGAACCTCGTCCTGGTCCATCGGAGCACCGGGAAAGCGCTGTGGGCGTCAGGCACCCGAGACCGGGGCGTGGTCCGGCTGGTGTGGACCAACACCGGGTTCATCCGGCTCAAGAACGCCGCCGGCAACGACGTGTGCACCATCGGCAAGCTCAAGCCAGCCTCCGGCGGGCACGCGAGCATCCAAGACGACGGCAACTTCGTCTTCTAAAGCCAAACGGTGTCCCCTCATGAGCGTCGGACACCGACGATCTCAAGCAAGGCACCACCAACTACTGCTTCGGTTAGGTCCCAGGGCCTGCCGGAGGCCGGCCGGGCCCCGACGCCACCACCACGCTCTCGGCCGGACATCCTGCTGCCGATCGTTATCGCCTGGAGCAGGCTGTCCTGTCCGGCACGCCATTCATCTCCCTGGTCGTGGCCAGGCTGATGTGGTCGCCCCAGCTATCCGTGCGCGCCGCCGCCGGAGCGGGCCTGCTGTTCGCCGCAGCCGCGCTGACCAGGAAGATCGCGCTGCCGCTGCCGCTGCTCGTCGTGCTCGTGTGATTCTGTCGATGAGCAAGGGAGCCAGATGTCGGCGAGTTTGGGCGCCATTTGAAGATCAGCGGCCTGAAAGTGTCGATGAGTTTTGACGCCAGTACTTGGATCTCGGCTGCCTTACACTCACGTCCATGACCGTGGCCTTGATCGAATTGGGTGAGGGTACGCAGCTACGGGGCATTCGTTCGGAACCAATCTGGTCGGCTATTTCTTGCTGGCCCATCCCGAGCGCGTGGCCGGACTGATTCAGATTGCCGGGCCGTTTCTGGATCCTTGGCGGGAAGCCGACCGAGCAGCACAGCGAGCACGACGCACTGATGACCAGCAGATCAGGCTCGATGAACTGGATGCGCGCCAATCGCGCACAGAAGCCGAGGAGATCGAATACCTCACGCTGGCGTGGTCTACTGACCACGCCGACCGAACTCGGGCCTGGGAATGGGCGCTGGCATCAGCCCGCACGCTACGGCCTATCAACTACGCGATGAACGCCCAGCTCAACGCGGCCAAGAAGGCTGATCCTCTCGAATCACACGTGGACGAACTTCGCGAGCGCCTGCCGTCCGGCGCGTTGATCATCGGCGGAGCTGGCGACAGCCGCCCCGCTGATGCCCTACGACGCCTCGGGACACGCCTCAACTGCGAGGTCATCATCGTCCCGGATGCGGGGCACCATCCGTGGCTGGAGGCACCGGACCAGTTCGGTGCGGCGTTCCGTGCTGCAGTGGAGGAGCAGACCCGAAGGGCTAGCTGACGGGCCAACGCCCACCTATGCCAGACACGCCCGGGGCTCAGTGCAGGAAGGCATCGGGCACAGCGCGACCGTCGCCCGGCCGGCGTCGATGTGCTCGCCGTCCTGCGTGACCAGCTCGAACGGACCTCGTAGCAGCAGCGGGCCGTCCGCGCACGGAGTCACGGTCACCACTTCCCTCATCCGCCTCACCTGCCCACAACGCGGTCCCGCTACCGTCGCGTCGAAGCTGTGACCTAGCCGGCCACGACGAGGGCCTGGGGTGCGGCCTGTTTCATGCGGGTGCGCAACCACAGGAGCTGGGTGGCGGTCTCGGCCTCACATCGCGCGACGGCCCGTACCAGCTGCTCGTCGCGCGCCCCTTGCGCCGCCTGCCCGATCAGGGTCCACGCCACGTCGCATTCGGCCGCCATCAGGTACAGGTCGTGCAGGTCGCGCAGCAGGCCGAGGCCGCCCTCACGGGTGCCGGTGAACAGGGCCGAGTGCAGCCGCTGAGGTTCGTCGGGGGCGTGCTCGGCGTAACGTTCGACGAACGGCGCCAGCTCGGTCTCATGGTCGTCGCACTGTTCGGCCAGGCGATGGCACAGGCGGAAGACGTCCGCCTCGTCCTGGTGCCCGTCCGCCACGTCGCGAAGGGCGCCGGCCAGTTCCCGCTCCGATCGGTGCAGGAGCCCGAGGTAGTGGGCGAGGAACACGCTCAGCCTCCGATCCTGGTCAGCCGGACCGCGGTGACCTTGTAGAGGGGTTGTTTGGAGACCGGGTCCCAGCCGGTGGCCGTGACCTCGTTGGCGGCGCGCGGTGGTGCGCCCTCGGCCAAGTCCCAGTAGCCGTAGTGGAATGGGACGAACACCACGCCCCGCCGTACCGCGCGCAGTCGTGCACGGGCCTGTAGGGTGCCGCGCGGCGACTCGATGCGGATCATGCCACCTTCGGCAATGCCCATTTCGTCGGCGTCCTGCGGGTTGATCTCCACCCACGAGTCGGGAGCGGCGCCTTCGAGCTGCGGGGCTCGGCCGGTCTTGGTGCGGGTGTGGAAATGGTGCACGGTCCGCCCGGTGGTCAGCAGCATCGGGTACGCGTTCGTGGGCGCCTCGGGCGAGGCATGGTACGGCTCGGCGTGCAGGAAGGCACGACCGCCCGGCTGCCGGCCCACATAGTGTTCGCGGCCGTATTCCGCTCCGGTCGTCAGGTCCTGGCCGTAGGTCTCGCAGTAGCCAGGGTCGGTAGGGAACCGTCCATCGGTGTAGAGCCGCTCGGTCCCGCCGGGAGCCGACGGCGTGCACGGCCATTGAATGCCGCTGCCGCCGCGCAACCGGTCGTAGGACAGGCCGGTGTAGTCGCAGGGACGGCCGGCCGAGCAGGCCTTCCACGCCTCGAACGCCGACTCTGGATCGTGCCAGGTGATGAGCGGTTTGCCGTCGCGGTCGCGGAAGTGCATGCGCCGCGCGTAGTCCAGGAAGATGTCCAGATCGGGCCGGGCTTGTCCCGGCGGCTCTACGGCCTTCTCCGACAGGTGCACGGTACGGTCGGCGTTGGTGAACGTCCCCAGCTTCTCGCCCCAGGTCGCCGCCGGCAACACCACATCCGCCAGCTCGGCCGTCTCAGTGAGGTAGAGGTCCTGCACCACCACGAACAACTCCTCGCGGGACAAGATGCGCCGGATCCGCGCCAGATCGGGCAGCGACACCGCCGGATTGGTAGCCGAGATCCACAGCAGCCGGATCGAGCCTTGCTCGGCGTAGCGGAAGATCTGCATGGCGTGCGTCGGCGGCGCCCAGTGCGGGATGACGGACGGCTCGACGTTCCACAACTCGGCGAGCTCGTTGATGTGCGCGGGGTTGTCCCAGTTGCGAAACCCCGGTAGGTCTCCGTCGGCGCCGGTCTCGCGGGTGTTCTGCGCGGTGGGCTGCCCGTTCATCTGCAGCACGCCCGCTCCCGGCCGGCCCAGCATGCCACGCAGCAGATGGAGGTTGTTGACCTGGCAGGCGGCGGCGGTGGCCTGATTGGACTGGTAGAAGCCCTGCAACACGGTCGACAGCAGCCGCTCGCACCCGCCGAGGAGCTCCGCTGCCTGCTCGATCCTGGCGACCGGCACGTCGCAGATCCGCGCGGCCCGCTCCGGAGGGCAGCCGGAGACGACACGGCACAGCTCCTCGAATCCGACGGTGTGCTCGGACACGTACCGAGGGTCGTGCCAGCCGCGCTCGACGATCCGGTGGATCAGCGCGTTCATCAGTGCCAGGTTGGTGCCGGAGCGGACGGCCAGGTGCACGTCGGCCTCGCGCGCCACCGGCGTCTCACGCGGATCGACGGCGATCAGCGCGGGCGCGCGCGGCCCTCGGCGGCGATCCAGCATCCGCTCCCACAGGACCACCTGGGTCTCGGCCACGTTGTGCCCCCACAGCGCGATCGTGTCGCAGTGGTCGACATCGGCGTACGAACCCGGCTGCCCGTCCGTACCGAAGCTCGCCTTCAGCGACGCGGCGGCCGTCGCCGTGCACAGGCGGGTGTTGCCATCCATGTGCGGAGTGCCGATGCCCGCCTTCCCGATCACCGCCAGCGTGTAGTACTCCTCCAGGAACAGCTGGCCACTGGTGTAGAAGCCGACCCGGCCCCACCCGCCCGGCCCTTCGAGCAACTCGCGCGAGCGGGCCACGATGCGGCCCATCGCGGAGTCCCAGTCCGACTCAACCAGCCGGCCCCCGTCGCGCACCAGGGGACGGGTCAGCCGGTCGATGCTGTTGTTGGCCTGCCAGCCGTACAGATCCTTCGGGTCGAGCCGCCCGCGATTGACCCGATCACCGGCGCGCCCGCGCACACCCACGATGCGGCCGCCTTTGACAGCGATGTCCATCGCGTCGCCGTTGGAGTGCAGGATGGAGGCCGACTGCGCCCACGACTCGACCTCCGCCTCCGCCAGATCGCCTTCGAGCTGGGTGTCCACGCGGACCGGCCACTCCTCTCCCGGGCCGTACGGCATCCGGGGACCCCAGGGATGGGCGACGCGATCAGACATGTCCACGATCCTTCCCGAGCGAATGATCGCCCTTGCATGGCCGGCATATTCTGGGGTGAGCGAGACGGGACAGTCCCGCGCGTTACGGCGATATCGGGGAAGAAGGGGCAGCCCGGCGACCCCCGGGCCTTGATCCTTCCGGAGCCCCGGCTCAGCCGAGGGCCTTTTCCAGCTGTGCCTTGCTCATCTTCGAGCGGCCCTTGACGTTGCGGCGCTTGGCCTCGGCGTACAGCTGATCCCTGGTACGGCCGCCCGCGCCGGAGTTCGAGCGCAGCCCGCCCCGCCGGCTCGAGGAGATGTCCTCGGTGGAGGTACGGCTCGCGGTCTTCGACTCGCCCGCCCTGGCCCGTTCCTTGTTCACGGTGCGGGCGGCGATCTCGGTCGCGCGCTTGGTGCTTTCGCCCCGCCGCTTGGCACTGTCCTTGATGTGTTGGTACTGCCGTTCCCGCTTACGGCTCGATCCGCGAGGCATACGTCTTCCTCCTCAGGAGAAGCATCGGAATCCCTCGTCCACTACCCCGACGAAACCGACGAAACGACCCGGCGCTTCGTACGAATGCAGCTGGCAGCGGCGGGGCGACCGCGCTGCGGATGGCGCCCCCTTTCCCCTGATGGGCTGCGTTCGGGCATGCGGCATGCTCACTGGCACGTCAACAAACGGCGCCTGTCAGCGGCCGCTGACCGCTCTGGCGAGATCATCGAAAGGCCAGACGTCCCCAGGGCAGGCGGCATGCCCGTTGCATGAGTTGTCGGGTCAGCCCGTCGGCGGATGGGGATCGTTACCGGGCTCGATGGTGCGCTGGTCGCGTACCTGCCCGTCAATACCGTGGATGCGCAACTCGCCGCCGCCGTCGCGCCGGAGCAGTTCGCCGGCCCGCTGCACTGCCGCCGCCTGGGTGTCCGCCGTGAACAATGCGCGCTGACCGCCCGGCTTCGTGACCGCCCAGCTGCCATCAGGGCGTTGCACCACGTCTCTGGAGTTGGCCTGACCTGCCATGAGAGAACGCCTCTTTTCGGTGATCGCAAGAAGACTCACCCGTGCCCTGATATCGGGAGCCTAGTCATAGAGGGCCCATCGGAAAGGGAAGTAGCGGCGAAACCGCCTCGGGCCAGGTGATAGATCGAGCGGACGTCATGATCTGCCCTGCGATTGGCCTCGTTGGCCCTCCAATAGGGCCATGGTGCGGCTGTGCTGGGATGAACCGGTAGCGGCTGGAGATGACAGGAGCTATGGCAAGGTCAGCGCTGGTCGTCATCGACATGCTCAACCCGTACGAACACCAGGACGCCGCGCAGCTTGCCCGGCAGGTCGCGACGATCATCGAACCGCTGGCGGATCTGGTAGCGCGCGCCAATGAGCGTGACGATGTCGAACTGGTGTATGTCAACGACAATTACGGTGACTTCGCCGCCGACCGGCGCGGGATCGTGGCGAAGGCGCTGAACGGCAAGCGGGCGGACCTGGTAGAGCCGATCCTGCCGCCGCCCGGGTGCGCGTTCCTGCCGAAGGTGCGCCACAGCGCGTTCTTCGGCACCTCCTTGGAATACCTGTTGGCTCACCAGCAGGTGGAAACGGTCGTGCTGGCCGGGCAAGTGACGGAACAGTGCGTGCTGTACAGCGCGTTGGACGCGTACGTGCGGCACTACAAGCTGACCGTGCCGCCGGACTGCGTTGCCACCATTCACGAGGACCTCGGTCAAGCAGCCCTACGGATGATGGAACTCAACATGTCCGCGCACCTCATCCCGTCGGGTGTCTGCTTCGCCTCCTGAGCGCCGATTCGTCTCACAGCCTCGATACGCCGCCCATGGCGGGCGACCGATGAAGCGCATGATCGAGCCCGATCATCACAATCACACCCACTCGGGCGTCCAGTCCGACATGGGGAGGGGGACGGTTGGCCCCGGATCCACCGCAGCCTGCTGGAGTCACAGATCCTCATCGTCGCCGCGCCGACGTGGGTAGGTCATCTGGTCGCGGTCGCAGAAGCGCCGGCCGCCATCCCGTTCCTGCCCCACCCCAGTGACGCTCGACGCATCACGGACGGACACCAGCGATACCGCACGGACCGGAGCGTCACCCAGCTGTCGTCCACCTCGAACGACAAAGCGCCGGGTCGGCCCCTGCCTGCCGGACTCTCGTGGCCGGTTCGGCCCGCGCGAGGACGCCCTGGCCGACCAGGCGTTCGAGCTTGACGGAGAGCCTCTCGGTGCTTCTCGAAACGATGAGCAGACCCAGCACCTCGCTCCCATCCCGAGCCCGTAAGGAGAGCAGTCGAGGTCGGCGACGGTGTCCAGAATATGCTAGTAGGCGCGATGGCTGGCCGGGGCGCGCGGAAGTTGGCGGGACGTTCTCTACTGAAGCAGGGTCTTGCGGGTGATGCGCAGGTGCTCGAGCGTTGGCCCGAAGATGCATCCGACCGCGATCAAGCCGCTGTTGAGGAGCTAACCGGCCACACCGCGAGCGGTGGGAGCAGGGCGCGCCCAGCCACTCCGTCCACGATAGGTCGTCCTGGCCCCCGACCAGGGCGACCCTGACTATGCCGTCTCGGGGGGCTCGTTAGACCCGCGTGCCCGCATGGCGGCGATCGCCTGCTCGATATGGTCATGGACGGTGACCGCCTGCCAAGTGTCGGTCATGGTCAGCAGCCGGGCCACCGAGGGCTGTATTCCGGCCAGGTGCAGCTCCGCGTTGTGGGCGCGCGCGAGGACGGAGGCGTTGATCAGAGCGGCCAGGCCGGAACAACCCAGGAACGACAGCCCGCTGACGTCGATGATCAGGTGCTCGTCCAGGCGCCGGCGCTCGTGATCGAGGTAGGCGTTCAGCTCGATGGAGTTGCTCGCATCCACCTCGCCGATCACCGTGATCAGCGTGGCTCCCGGGAAATGGCCGCTTCTCAACGTCATCACCGCGCCGCCTACGGGCTGCCGCGGGCATGCCGGGATCGGTGGCAGGGGCCGGAGGGGCCGAAATCGCGTAGCGCGGGTCGAGTCAGGTCGGCGACGGTGCAACATCGGCAACACACTCCCGGGACGGGAATTCCCCTTCTGGGCGTCACCATCCGACCCGGATCGACAAACACGCAGTCAAAGCGCTGTCAGGCATCATGTGCCCTCAGCCCGGCTCGCTACACCTTGGGCTTCCCCTCTTAGCGTGGAGACCGAACCGGAAGAGGTTTGGTCGTGGCAGCAGTCACGCGAGGCCGCGCTGCGCATGCCAAGGTGTCACACTTGATCCATTCCTCAGGTCAAGCGCCGCGGCGTACAGACCGACAACACCCCCGGTGAACCTGCTGGACTGCGGAAGGTCAGTGTCGCCGACGTGACGAGAGCCGGGCCGCTTGGTCACGGGCGCGTGGGGGGATGGCCTTGCGATGTGGCCCGTCGTCGGGATCGACCTCATGTCGCAGTTGGACGCAGTCGTCGAGCAGCGCGCCGTACAACGTCCAGAGGGGTGAATGCGGATCGATCTTCGCCATCTGCTTGCGGGCGGCGCGTTCGAGGCGCTCGCCTTCCGCTACGGCGGCGCGCAGGCGGATCAGGTCCTCGCCGCTGCCAGGGGCGACCAGCAGGTGCTCGAAACAGGCGTAGGCCTTCCCGATCGCATCCAGCAGGTCGGCGAAGACCCGGGGAAAGCTGCCGGTCTCGCGCTGTCCTGGCAGGCCGCGAACCCCGGCAGCCAGGTCGGCGAGGGCACGGGCGACGCCGCGCAGTTGAAGACAGGCGTGCTCCAGGCATAGGACAGCCTGCATGATGCGGCGTAGGCGCTGGCGGGTTCGCGCCCGACGCAGGGTGAAACGCAGGGACTCGGTGGCTCGTTCAGCGCTCTCGTGGGCCGAACGCAGCCTGACGGACATACGTCTGGCGCGGGCCAGCCATTTCTGCGCCTGGTGCGCGGTCCAGGACTGCCTGACGCCTTCCGCCAGGTCGGAGCAAAGGTCGGCGAGATCATCGGCGAGGTCGGCCAGGTCCTTGGCGGCCCGGCCCACGTGACGGGGCGGGATCATCAGTGTGAGCGTGGCTCCGACGAACGCGCCGATGACGATGTCGAGCAGCCGCGCCATGCCGTACTCGCGGCCCAGGGCGAACACGAGTAGAGCGGTGATGGGCGCCTGTGTGTTCTGCCACGGTATGCCGACTGTTCTGCTGACCACCAGCGCGACCGTGACCAGGACGGCCATGGTGGCGGCGCTGGTGCCGAACACCTGTACGAAGCCGATAGCAGCCGCCAGTCCGACCAGCACCGCGACGGTCTGCTGGATGGCATGAACCACGGTGCTGTAGGCGGTCGCCGTCACCGAAAGCAGCACGCCGGTGGGAGCGAGCACCGGCTGAGATGAGCCGATCAGTTCGGTGGAGATCCACCATGCCACCAGGCACCCGACGATGACCGTCACCGTCGGCATCAGCAACTGCCTCTCACGCCGCACCCAGCGGCGTAGCCCACGCCGCCCCCATTGACCTGAGCCGGGGACTCGGTCACCCCACCTGTCCAGCCATCGCCTCGCGGCGGGCAATGCCATCACCGCACCCCCAGACGTGGTGCCCCGCCTGGCGGCTTCCGGTCGTCTTTCACCTCTTACCGTGAAGCTGCCCGCGTTGGGTAGCGGGCGCTCCGTTCTCGAGCAGCATTTTGCCCTAAGCAGGCCCTTCGACGACACAGCGGCCGCCGCCGCAACGCTGCCGCGTCGTCGAGCGAATAAAGCGGCTGTGCGTTCTTCGGCGCGCCCGGCACGTTGTGCCCGTTGGGGCAGCACCCCCTACTTAGCGGCGTAGGTCTTTGCTCATCCCGGCCGTAGCCACCTGGTAGAGCAGGGGTTGAAAGGTCGAGTACGGGTTGTGGTCGATCAGCGTGACCAGCGCGCCCGCCTTGGCCAGCGTTCGCACTGCGGCCAGCCCGGCGAAACCCGCCCCCTCGACGTACGGGTCCAGCGCACGCTCGCTGTCGCCGACCTTGTCCTCACCCTGAGGAATTACCCGCCGGCCCCGACCCCAGATCAGCGGCGGTAACCGGCCATGGCCTCCAGCCGTGCGATCCGGCCGGCGATGGGTGGGTGGGTGGAGAAGAGCCTCCCGATGCCCCCGCCACGGAACGGGTTGGCGATCACGAGGTGCGAGGTCGAGGAGAGCCGGCCGGTCATCGCGGCCGCCACCGGCCCGAGGATCATCATCAGGAGGGCCCCGAGGAAGCCGGGACCCTCGTCATCGTCTCCCCCGCCGAAGAACCCGGCCAGGTGTGACCATCGTGGCCAGGGCCCCGCCACGGAGGAGATCAGAATGTCGCGGTTGTAGACGTGCGACAGTTCGTGCCCGAGGACCGCGCGCAGCTCGCGTTCGTTCATCCTCCCTGCGAGCAGAGGCACCAGCAACGCGCCGAATCTCGTCATAGCAGTAGGTCGAAGACACGGATTGTGCGTGTCCACTCCTTGCTCGCCGGGTTCTTGCGGTCAGGCTCTATGGTTCTGATCGCCCTGGCGAGGGCCACGGAGAGCCCACCCGCCACAGCCGGTAGCCGGGCCTCGGCTTCTTCGCTGAGCGACAGATCCAGCGGAGGCAGCGCCGCGAGGTCCGCCAGGATCGATGCCAGGTCCAGTTCCTCGTCCAGGTCCCGGAAGTCGTGCATGCTCTCCTGCAGTCCCTTGGTGATGGGCAGATCCCAGAACTCGATGATGTCGCGCCTGTTCGACTTCGCCGCGGCCTCGGCGACGACGAGCATGTCGTACAGCTTCCGGTTGATGAAGTCGCTGTAGCGCTTGAGATCGGATTTGTCCACGTCTAGTCCCGCGGCGGCGCGGAAGAAGTGCTCGAACCTGGAAACCGCGATCACTGGCATCTGGATCACCGTCCTTGCTGTCGATGCCCTGTCATGGTGAACCTTTCGTGCAGCAGGCGTACGGCCATCGCACCCTCCCCCACCGCGGACGCGACCCGTTTGACCGACCCGCTGCGAACGTCCCCTACGGCGAACACGCCCGGCCGCCCGGCCTCCAGCGGAAGGGCCTCCCAGTGCGACGAGCCGTTTCCCGTGATGACGAAGCCCCGGTCGTCCAGCGGGACGGCGCCCGCCAGCCAGCCGGTGTGCGGATCCGCGCCGATGAACACGAACATCGCGTTGGTCTCGATCTCGATGAACTGCCCCGTCTGGTTGTTCTGGGCGCGGACGGCCCGCAGGGAGCCGTCGCCGAGGAGTTCGCGTACCTCGGTACGGAACATGATTTCGATGCCAGGCGTCCGGCCGATCGCGTCGGTGAGGTAGCGGGACATGCTCTCGCTGAGGTCGCCGCCGCGGACGAGCATGCGCACCGACGAGGCGTTCCTGGACAGGTACAGTGCCGCCTGGCCCGCGGAGTTGCCGCCGCCGACGATGACCACCGGCGCCTGCCGGCACATGCGCAGCTCGAACGGCGTCGCCGCGTAGTAGACGCCGCACCCTTCGTACTTCTCCAGGTCGGGAACGTCGAGTTTGCGGTAGCGGGCGCCGGTGGCGATGAGCACGGCGTGGCCCTGCACGGCGGGCCCGCCCTCGACGAGCACGCTGTAGTGGCCGTCGTCGGCCTCCAGCCCGCTCGCCTCGGCCGGTACGGTCAGCCGGGCTCCGAACTTGGCCGCCTGGATGACGGCGCGTTCGGCGAGCTCGGCGCCCGAGATGCCCGACGGGAAGCCGAGGTAGTTGTCGATGCGGGAGGAGGTGCTCGCCTGGCCGCCCGCGGCGACCGCGTCGAGCACGACCGTGGTCAGGCCCTCCGAGGCTCCGTACACGCTCGCGGCCAGGCCGGCGGGGCCCGCGCCCACGACGATCAGGTCGCACACGCCGTCGCCGGGCCGCGGGGCGGGCAGGCCGATGGTCTTGGCCAGCGTGGCGGCGGTCGGGTTGCGCAGCACCTGGTCTCCGCGCCAGATCACGATCGGCGTGTCCTGCGGGGAGATGCCGAGCTGGCGCAGCAGCGCCTCCGCCTCCTCGTCCTCCTCCAGGTCGATCCACCGGTGCGGGAGCCTGTTGCGGGCGGCGAACTCGCGCAGCCGGCGGGCGTCGGGCGAGTAGCGGGAGCCGATGATGCGGAACCCGGCGTCCATGCCGATCAGCAGGGTGCGGCGGGTCAGGTAGGCCCGCAGGACGAGGTCTCCGAACGCCGGGTCACCGGCCACCATCGTGCGCACCTGGTCGGCCGGAACAGCCAGGATCTCGCCGGGCTCCCGCACGACGGCGGTCAGGAATCCGGCCTGGCCGGTGAGGAGGCCGAGCTCGCCGAGAAAGCGTCCGGGGCCGTGGACGGCGATCGTCCGCTCCTCCTCGCCGCCGTACCCCTCGACCGTGGCCACCTTGCCCCGCAGGATAACGATGAACTCCCGGGCCGGCTCACCCTCCCGGTAGAGCACGTCGCCGGGCGACACGGTTCTGCGCTCGCCGCATTTCGACAGCTCGGCGACGCGCCGCTCGTCCAGACGGGGATAGGCCCCATGCAGGTCCGGTGTCTCGGACAGGGAGGCCGCGGACTCCATCATGACGGTGTCCTCAACGTCCCCTCGACCCATTCGCGGAGCTGGGCCGGCGGGGCCCCGCCCGCGCGTTGTGCCACGACGCGGCCTTCGTTGAGCATCATGAGCGTCGGGACGGCCGTGATCGTGAAGCGCTGCGAGAGGGCCGGGGCCCGGTCCACATCGACCTTGACGAGCTTCACCCGTCCGGCCATCTCGTGGGCGAGTTGTTCGAGCGCGGGCGTGACCGCCCGGCACGGCGCGCACCACTGCGCCCAGAAGTCGACGAGTACGGGGAGGTGCACCCGTTCCGCGACCTCCGCGAAGGTGTCGTCGCCGGCGTCGGCGATCCACGGCAGCGGCCGGTGACAGTTCCCGCAGCGGGGCCGGCCCTCGGCCGCGGCCGGAACCCTGTTCTGCCTCCCGCAGTTCACGCAGGTCACGACGGTGTGCATGTCAGCTCCTCGGCGAGTGGAAGGTGACGTTGAGTTCCCCCTTGTCGGCGCCGACCGTGATGGTCGAGCCGTCGGGGACGTCGCCGGCCAGCAGGGCGCGGCCGATCCTGGTCTCGACCTCGCGGGCGATGAAGCGGCGCAGCGGCCTGGCGCCGTAGACGGGGTCGTACCCCTGGTTGGCGATGAGCTTGCGCGCGTCCTCGGTGACCTCCAGCGTGAGCCGCCGCTCGGCCAGGCGCTCCCTGATGTCGTTGAACATCAGCTCGACGATCCGCTCGATCTCCGCCTCGGTCAGCGGCTTGAACAGCACGACGTCGTCGATCCTGTTGAGGAACTCGGGGCGGAAGTGCCGGCGCAGTTCCGCCATCACCCCGTCGTGGGCCTCGGGCTTGATCTCGCCGTCGGGGGTGATCCCGTCGAGCAGGTGGTGCGAGCCGATGTTCGAGGTCATGATGATCACGGTGTTGCGGAAGTTGACCGTGCGGCCCTGCGCGTCGGTCAGCCGGCCGTCGTCGAGGACCTGCAGCAGCGTGTTGAAGACGTCCGCGTGGGCCTTCTCGATCTCGTCGAACAACACCACCGAGTACGGCTTGCGCCGCACCGCCTCCGTGAGCTGCCCGCCCTCCTCGTAGCCGACGTAGCCGGGAGGGGCGCCGACGAGGCGGCTGACCGTGTGGCGTTCCTGGTACTCGCTCATGTCGATGCGGACCATGTTGTCCTCGGTGTCGAACAGGGCCGCCGCGAGTGACCTGGCCAGCTCGGTCTTGCCGACCCCGGTCGGCCCGAGGAAGAGGAACGACCCGATGGGGCGACGGGGATCCTTGATGCCGGAGCGGGCGCGGATGATGGCGTCGGCCACCAGTCGCACGGCCTCCTCCTGCCCGACGACCCGCTCGTGCAGGATCTGGTCGAGCTTGAGCAGCTTGTCCCGCTCGGCCTCCTGCAGCCGGGACACGGGAATGCCGGTCCAGCGCGAGACGATGTCCGCGATCTCGTTCTCGGTCACCACCTCGCGCAGCAGCCGCTGCCCGTGCTGCCGGCTGCTCAGCCGCTCCTCCTCGGCGCGCAGCCGGCGCTCCAGCTCGGGTAGCTTGCCGTGGCGAAGCTCGGCGGCACGGTTGAGGTCGTAGTCGCGTTCGGCCTGCTCGGCCTCCCGCCGTACGTGCTCGATCTCCTGCCGCAGGCTCTGGACCTTGCGCAGGGCCGAGCGCTCGGCCTCCCACTGCGCCCGCATCGCGTCGGCCTCGGAACGCAGGGCGGAGAGCTCCGTGCGCAACTCGGCGAGCCTGGCCCGGCTGGCCGGGTCCTCCTCCTTCTCCAGGGCGGCCTCCTCGATCTCCAGCCGCCGCACCCGCCTGGTCAGGGCGTCCAGCTCGGCCGGCATGGAGTCGATCTCGGTCCTGATCATCGCGCACGCCTCGTCGACCAGGTCGATCGCCTTGTCGGGCAGGAACCGGTCGGAGATGTAACGGTGGCTCAGCGTCACCGCGGCGACGAGAGCGCTGTCCTGGATCTTCACGCCGTGGAAGACCTCCAGCCGCTCGCGCAGGCCGCGCAGGATCGAGATGGTGTCCTCGACCGAGGGCTCGTCGATCAGCACCGGCTGGAACCTGCGCTCCAGGGCGGCGTCCTTCTCGATGTGCAGGCGATACTCCTCGACCGTGGTCGCGCCGATCATGTGCAGCTCGCCGCGGGCCAGCATCGGCTTGAGCATGTTGCCCGCGTCCATGGCTCCCTCGGTCGCCCCGGCTCCCACCACCGTGTGCATCTCGTCCACGAACAGCAGGATTCGGCCCTCCGCCGCCTTCACCTCGTTCAGCACGGCCTTGAGGCGTTCCTCGAACTCCCCGCGGTACTTGGCGCCCGCCACGAGCGCGCCCATGTCCAGGTTGAAGACGGTCTTGTCGTGCAGCCCCTCGGGGACGTCGCCGTTGGCGATGCGCTGGGCGAGCCCTTCGACGACGGCCGTCTTGCCGACGCCGGGGTCGCCGATCAGCACCGGGTTGTTCTTGGTCTTGCGGGAGAGGATCTGGATCACCCGCCGGATCTCCGTGTCGCGGCCGATCACCGGGTCGAGCTTGTCCGCCCGAGCGTCGGCGACCAGGTCGCGTCCGTACTTCTCCAGCGCCTCGTACGCGACCTCGGGCATGGCCGAGGTGACGCGCTGGTGACCGCGTACGGAGGTGAGCGCCTCCAGGAACCGGTCCCTGGTCAGCCCCTGCTCGTGCAGCAGCCGACCGGACACGGTCGTGGGTCCTTCCTCGATCAGGGCCAGCAGCAGGTGCTCGACAGAGATGTACTCGTCCTTCAGCCGGCTCGCCTCCCGGTCGGCGGCGTCGAGCAGCCGCGACAGGCGCTGGGTGACGAACACCTGGCCCGGCGCCGCGCCCGGCCCGCTGACCTTGGGCCGCCGCGACAACTCGGCCTCCAGGTCGGCGTGCAGGCGCCGCGGATCGGCTCCGGCCTGCTCCACCAGCTTGGGTGCCAGACCTTCCGGCTGGTCGAGCAGGGCCATCAGGAGATGCTCGCCGTCGACCTCGGTGTGGCCGAAGCGCAGGGCCTTGGTCTGGGCGTCGTGCAGGGCTTCCTGCGACTTCTGCGTCATCCTGTTCGGGTCCACTCCAGCCCCCTAGCGTCGTGAGAGGCCGCGCAGGGCGGCCTCCAGCTCCTCGATCCGGTCGAGGAGATCGATCACCACGCCGATCGCGGCGTAGTTGATGGACAGTCCCTCGTGCAGCCGCTGGATCCGGGCCGCGGTTGCCACCTGGGAGGGGGCGAAGCACAACTCCCCCCTGGCGTTCCTGGTCGGCTCCAGCAGGCCGAGCGTCACCAGCCGGCGCACGGCCTGCGGGTGCAGGCCCGTGGCCCGCGCGTAGGAGTCCAGGTCGAGCCGGATCGGGCGGACGATCGCGTACGTCATGAACGCCCCCTCGGGTCGAAGTGAGAGACGGCGGCGAGCTGCTCGAACAGGCGCCGCTCCTCGTCCGTGAGCCTGGCCGGCACCATGATCCGGACCTCGGCGAAGAAGTCGCCGGGCGCTCCGCGCGGATTTGGCATACCGCGGCCCTTCAACCGCAGGCGGCGGCCCGAGGACGTGCCCGGCGGCACCTTCACCTTCGCCTCGCCGCCCGGGGTGTCCACCGCGACCGTGGCGCCCAGCGCCGCCTCCCACGGAGCGAGAGGCAGCGAGGCGTGGATGTCGCGGCCCTCCACGCGGTAGCGGGGATGGGGGGCGATTCGCGTGATCAGGAGGAGGTCGCCGGCCGGCGCTCCGTCGCTTCCATGCCCGCCCTGGCCGGCCAGCCTGATCCGCTGACCGTTGGTGACCCCGGGCGGGATGTTGACCTCCAGTCGCCTCCCGCCGGGTAGCGTGATGGTGCGCCGCCCGCCGTGGTAGGCCTCCTCAACGGAAAGCGTCAGCTCCGCCTCCTGGTCGGCACCGGGCACGGGGCCCCAGTGCCGTCTGCCCCGGCCGCCGAACATGCCGCCGAGCAGGTCCTCCAGGTCGACTCCCTCGCCGAAGCCGAAGTCCCCGGGCCGGGCCTGGCGCCACTGGCCGCCCGCGCCGGCCCGCGCGCCGGCGCCCGCACGGGCGCGGGCCCACTCGGCGGGGTCCACATCGGGCGGCACCTGGCGGAAATCGTGCCCGAACGCGTCGTAGCGGCGGCGCGTCTCGGGATCGGAGAGCACGGAGTACGCCTCCGAGATCTCCTTGAACTTGTCCTCGGCGCCGGGATCCTTGTTGACATCAGGGTGATAGGCGCGCACGAGCTTGCGGTAGGCCCGCTGGATCTCGTCGGCTTCGGCGTTCCTGTCCACGCCGAGCACCTCGTAGTAGTCGCGCCGTGGGGCCATCACTCCACCTTCTTCGCGACGGCCACGATCGCCGGCCTGAGCTGCCGCTCGGCATCGCCGTAGCCGGGACGGAGCACCTCCACCACAGTGCCCGGGTCGGCATCGGCCCGCTCGACGGTGGCCACCGCCTCGTGGCGGGCGGGATCGAAGGGCACGCCCGCCTCGTCATGGCGGGGGTAGCCGAGCTTGGCCAGGAGGGCGACAGCCTGGTCACGCACGGCCCGTATCCCGTCGAGTACCGCGTCCGCGCCGCCGTCGCCCGCGTGGCTCAGCGCGAGCTCCAGGTTGTCCAGGATGGGCAGCCACTCGGCCGCCACCCTTGCCCGTTCCTCCGCCCTGATCCGCTCGGCGTCGCGGGCGATGCGCTTGCGCAGGTTGTCCAGGTCGGCGACGGCACGCAGCCAGCGGTCCTCCAGCTCCGCGAGCTTCGCGTCGGTCTCCGCGGGCGAGATGGCTTCCTCACCCTGCGCGCCGGCCTGGGCCTGGGGTGTGTGCTCGTTCATGTCACTCGGGCTCCGACGTCGTGAACTCGGCGTCGATCACGTCCTCCTCACCGCCAGGGGCACCTTCCGTCCTGTCCTGCGGCGGCACGCTGGGCCCGCCGCCCGCGGCGGCTCCGAGGCTGTGATAGACCTGCTGCAGCTCGCCGCTGAGTGTGCGCAGCCGGTCGATCGGCGCCTCTTCCTTGATCGCCTGCCGGGCCTCCTCCACGAGCTGCCCGGCCCTCGCCTTCTCGTGCACGGGAACCGCGTCGCCCAGCTCCTCCAGCCGGCGCTCCACCTGGTACGCGACCGAGTCCAGCTCGTTGCGCGCGTCGATGGTCTCGCGGAGCCTGACGTCCTCCGTACGGTGCCGCTCGGCGTCGGCGACCATCCGCTCGATCTCCGACTTGTCCAGGTTGGAGCTCTCGCTGATGGTGATCCGCTGCTCGGCGCCGGTGTCCTTGTCCCGTGCCGAGACGTTGAGTATGCCGTTGGCGTCGATGTCGAAGGTGACCTCGATCTGCGGCACCCCCCGCGGCGCGGGCCGGATGTTCTCCAGCCGGAAGCGCCCGAGCACCCGGTTGTCGGCGGCGCGCTCACGCTCGCCCTGCAGGATGACGATGTCGACGGCGTTCTGGTTGTCCTCGGCCGTGCTGAAGACCTCGGTACGGCGCGCGGGAATGGTCGTGTTGCGCTCGATCACCTTGGTCATGAGCCCGCCGAGCGTCTCGACGCCCAGCGACAGAGGCGTGACGTCGAGCAGGACGACGTCCTGCACCTCGCCCTTGATGATCCCCGCCTGGACAGCCGCGCCGATCGCGACGACCTCGTCCGGGTTCACCGTCATGTTGGGCTCCTTGCCCTCGGTGAGCCGGCGCACGAGATTCTGCACGGCGGGCATCCGGGTCGCCCCGCCGACGAGGATCACTTCGTCGACGTCCGCGGGCCTGAGCTTCGCGTCCTCCATCGCCTGCTTGACGGGGGCGATGCAACGCTCGACCAGGTCGGCGGTGATCTGCTCGAACGTGGAGCGCATGAGCGTGGTGTTGAGGTGCTTCGGCCCCGAGGCGTCCGCCGTGATGAACGGCAGGCTGATCGTGGTCTGGGTGACCTCCGAGAGCTCCACCTTGGCCTTCTCGGCCGCCTCGAAGAGTCGCTGCAGGGCCTGCGGGTCGTTGCGCAGGTCGATGCCCTGGTCCCGCTGGAACTCGTCGGCCAGGTGGTCGACGATCCTGCGGTCGAAGTCGTCGCCGCCGAGGTGGCCATCGCCGGAGGTCGCGCGGACCTCGACCACGCCTTCGCCGATATCCAGGATGCTGACGTCGAAGGTGCCGCCGCCCAGGTCGAACACCAGCACGGTCTCGTTCGTCTTCTTGTCCAGCCCGTACGCGAGCGCCGCCGCCGTCGGCTCGTTGATGATCCGCAGGACCTCGAGCCCCGCGATCCGCCCCGCATCCTTGGTCGCCTGGCGCTGGGCGTCATTGAAGTACGCCGGAACGGTGATGACCGCCTCGGTCACCTTCTCACCGAGGTATTTCGCCGCATCGGCGGCCAGCTTCCGCAGGACGAGGCCGGAGACCTCCTCCGGCGCGTACTGCTTGTCGCCGACCTGGAAGCGCACGGCTCCCTGGGGTCCCTCGACCACGTCGAAGGAGACCGCGTGGATCTCGCTCTTGACCTCGTCGAAGCGGCGGCCGATGAATCGTTTCGAGGAATAGATCGTTCCCTTCGGGTTCAGTATGGCCTGGCGGCGGGCCATCTGGCCTACCAGCCGTTCGCCCTGATCGGTGAAGGCCACCACGGACGGCGTCGTCCGCGAACCCTCCGCGTTGGGCAACACCGTGGGATGGCCGTCCACCGTGGCGGCGATCACCGAGTTCGTGGTGCCGAGATCGATGCCGACTGCTTTCGCCATTACTCGCTCCCTCGTACTGCTATCCACTCATCGCCCGGAGCAGCTCATGGGCCCTGGCCGCGTGTTCCGAATCGACGAGAACCTCGTACTTGTCGGCCACGAGGGTGCTGTCGGAGACGAAGTCCCGCCGGCCGCCCTGGAGGGCGTGCGAGACCAGCCCGAAGATCGCTCCCGCTACCACGCCCCACACCAGCCCCCAGAGCACCAGAGGCAACGCTGCCGCGGCCGTGACCGAGAAGATCGCCAGGAACAGACCGATGAGCAGCCCGAACCAGGCTCCGGCGGCCGCGCCCCATGTGGCCGCGCGCAGAAGGGTCATCCGCGCGAGAACCCGCTCCACCGAGCGCAGCCCGGCGCCGACGATCAATGTCCCCTGCACGGGGAATCCATGGTCGGCCAGGTAGTCGACGACTTTCTGCGCCTCCTCGTAGCTGCGGTAGCTCCCGATCGGTTCCCGGTTGGCGGTGGCGGGGCCTGACGACGCGACGGGCACGACTCCTCCTCTCCCCGCCTCAGGCGGAAACCTCGATGTGCTTGGGCTTGGCGGCCTCTGCCTTGGGCACGGTGATGGTCAGCACACCGTCGGACAGGTGAGCCTCCACGCGGTCGGCGTCGACGTCTCCTGGGAGCGTCGTGCGCAGCTCGAACTGGCCGGTCCTGCGCATCTTGCGGTGCCGGCGCTGACGCTCCTGCTCCTCGACCTGCCCGGTGACGATCAGCTCGCGCTCGGACAGCTGGACGTCGATCTGGTCCTTGCGCGCTCCGGGGACATCGATCTCCACGACGTAGGAGTCTTCAGTCTCCGACACGTCCGCCATGGGCACCCAAGCCCCCATGCCGCCATCGCCGGGAAGAGCGCCCAGAGCCTCGCCCAGAGCCGCGTTCATGAGCTGTCCGAGCCTGTCGTAGGTGTCTTCGATCTCGCGGGCGGGGAACATCTCGCCGCCCCTGCGACGTACTGCGAGCAGCGCCATCTGGACCTCCTGGATGGGTTCCTGAATAGGCCGAAAAATGTGACGACCTACATTTCCGAACCTGGCCCAGGCGTCTCGCGGGCACATCCCCCAGCTGAGTAGTCATCGCCGCGACTCCGTACGCCGCGGCCGCCGCCGGGCAAGGCCTCCCTCGACTGCTCCGCCGCGAGCCGCGCGAGCTCGACCCGGGATCTGATGCTCAGCTTGCGGAAGACGTGCCTCAGGTGGAACGCGACCGTGTGCACACTGATGAACATCTGTTCGGCTATCTGCGGGTTGGTCCATCCGTCCGCCGCAAGCAACGAGATGGCGTGCTCGGTCTCGGTCAGGCTGTCCCAGCCGGAGACCGGGCGTTCGGCGTAGCTCCAGTGGCGGTGGCGTACCCCCATTCCGCGCAGTCTCTGGCGGATGCGCGCGGAGTCCCGCAGGGCACCGATGTCGTGATACAGGCCCAAGGCGCGGTCCAGGCTCTCGGCTGCCGCCACGCGCTGCCCGGCGGTGGAGAGCAGCATGCCGAGATCCTCCTCGGCGGAGGCCCGCGCCCACACGTCCTCGGTCTGCCCGGCGGCCAGGGCCAGCGCGTCGCGATCCCCGTCGAGCAGGCCCCTGGCATGCGCCGCGGCGGCGGCAAGCGTGGGAAACTCATGGTTGGCCCGGCCGAGGGCCTCGGCGGCGGCCACCACGTGCTCGGCCGCCGCCCGGTCGCCGGCGGCCAGGGCGAGCCGGACCATCCAGGGGCCGGCGGCGGGCTCCATGCTGAGCAGCAGCGGGCGGGGCAGCTCTGCGAGCAGGGGCATAGCGCTGCGCGGCCCGTCTCGTGCCTCCGCGAGCTGCGCGGACAGCAAGGCGTGCCGGAAGCGAGCCTCGGCCGTGCCCCCGGGCTGTTCCGCGACGTGATGCGCCACCCCCTGCAGGTCGCCGCGCCGCAGCGCGACTGCGGCGAGCACGGCGCGGGCCGCCGCAGCCGACAGCGGCGTGATGAGCGCACCGGCCAGGTCCAGGGCCCTGTTCGCCTGGGTGACCGCGTCATCGAAACGGCCCGCGAGCAGCTCCAGGCGGGCCTCCAGCGCCGCGGCGTCCGCCGCCCAGGCCAGATGACCGTGGCCGAACATGTCCTTGCGTGCCTGGCGGAGCATCGTCCGTGCCTCGTCCAGCCGGTGGATGTCGACGAGCACGGCGACGGTGGCCAGGCAGGCCTCGTAGCGGCGGTCCTCGGGCGCGGCGGCGGCGGCCAGCCGTCCGGCGCTCTCCGCCAGGGCCAGCGCGGCCGTGAGCCTGCCCTCGTGCCGCTCGGCGGTGGCCAGGGCGACCAGCGCGGCGGTCCTGGCCGCGGGACCGTATCGATCCGTTCCGTCGATGACCTCCTGCGCGAACGGCCGCGAGCCGGCGTCCTCCCGCAGGCGCACCGTGGCGTACAGATGCACGAGGGTCGCCCGCTCGCGTACGTGGCGGGGGAGGCCCGGCACCGCCAGCACCGTCTCGGCCTCGCGGATCGCCTCCTCGCCCCGGCCCGTCAGGTACATGGTGTCCGCGAGCAGGCAGCGCAGTTCGGCCACCCCGTACACGGAGCCGTGCTCGGCGAGGCGGCCACGCACCATCTGCTCGGCCTCGTCCAGCCGGCCACTGGCGACCGCCGCGTCTATGTCGGAGGAGGCCGGGCCGGTGAGCAGGCCGGCCGACCCCGGCCGCTCAGAGCCCATGAGAACGCCGGACTGGTCGAGCAGGGTCTGCCGCACCGATGAGGGGATGCCCGCGGCGACGACGTTCCCGACGAGTTCGTGACGGAAGGTGAGGCCGTGCTCGCTCACGAGGAGGATGCCCGCGGCCGTGGCCTCCTCCGTCATCGGGAGCAGCGCGGCGGGCGTGGTGTCCAGCAGCGACGCGGCGTGCTCCAGCGACAACGAACGGCCCAGCACTGCGATCGTCTCCATCAGGCTCCTGGCCTCCGCGCTCAGCGTGTCGATCCAGCGCCGCACCACCATCCGCAGCCGGTCGGGCATGTGGGCCCGCGCCGCGTCCCCCAGCAGCCCTTCCTCGCGCAGCCCCGCGAACAGCTCGGTGATCAGCAGCGGATTGCCTCCGGCGGCCGCCGCCAGCGCCCGCGTCGCCGGGTCCGGCGACCGCCCGAGCGTGTCCTGCGTCAGCGCCGCGACCGCGTCCGGTGACAGCGGCGCGAGCGTCACTCTGTCGGCCCCCTCCCGCTCCAGGATGTCGAACAGCGACACGGCCTGGCCCCCGTCCAGCACTGTCGAGCGGCTCATCATCCAGCCGATGGGCCAGTTGGCCAGCCGGTCGTGCAGGCTGTGCAACGTCCTCAGCGTCACCGGGTCCGCCCGTTGCAGGTCGTCGAGCGCGGCCAGCACCGGTGACGTGGCCAGCTGCTCGAACCCTGCCCGCAGCCGCTCCAGGACCGGCGGACCGAAACGGGCGGCGGTGTCGCCCGCTTCCGGCTCAGAGCGCAGATCGAGGGCCTCCAGCAACATGCCGCACGGGGCGACCTCGCCCAGCTCCTCCACCCTGCCGTGGACAACCCCGATGCCGCGTTCAGAGGCCTCGGCGACGGCTTCGGCCAGCAGCCGGCTCTTCCCCGATCCGGGTTCTCCGTCCACCAGCAGCGTCCCGCCCGCACCTCGCAGCAACACCCGCAGCAGGCCATCGACCTGACGCCACTCCCGATCGCGTCCCCGCATGCTGTCCCCCCATGGCCGCCTGCCACGACGGGGAACGGTGAATCCCAAGCCCGCCAAGATCTTTCACACCCGCGGGGGACCACTACCCGGCTGGGGGATGTGATCTCCCGTCCGCCGCGCCGAGCCTTGAGCCGAGGCATGCCCGAGGATGTAAGGAAGGGGTGAAGGAGATGGCGGAGACCGGTTATGCGCCGTTCAACCGTACGGTCGACAAAACGAACCGCGTGCTGCGAGAGATCGAGGAGGCGCACGGCTGGACTCCCGAGCACCGCAACCAGTCCTACGCCGCCCTGCGCGCCGTGCTGCACGCCCTGCGCGACCGGCTGACCGTGGACGAGAGCGCCCACCTCGCTGCCCAGTTGCCGCTGCTGATCCGCGGGGTCTACTACGACGGCTGGCGGCCGAGCACCGTGCCGGTCAAGGCCGATCGCGAGGAGTTCCTCCACCGCGTCTGCGGCGAACTGGCCTTCGACCTCCAGGAGAGCGAGGAGGACCTGGTCAAGAAGGTTTTGCAAGCGCTCAGGAAGCACATTACCGCTGGCGAGTGGGAGGACGTGAAGTCCACCATGCCGAAGGATTTGGCCTCGATCCTGCCCTGATCGCCGGCCTGAACTCCGATCGGCGACTCCATCGGACGGGGTACCTTGGCTGCAGGGGCTCGTTGGGATGTTGGAGCGGTGAGGTCTGGGTCCAGGGGACGCGCGGGGAAGCGCGTCATGTCGGTGAGGCGCGTGCTGACGTCTCTGGGGGCCGGGGTCGTCATGGCGGCCGGTGCCTGGCGGCTGGGGGTCCCGGAGTTGTCGCCGCTGCTCGGCTGGGGTGTGGCCGCGACGGTGGGCCTGGTCTGGGTGTGGCTGATCAGCTGGCCCAAGGATCACCATGACACCAAGCGGTTGGCCCAAGAGGAGGGCGACGCTCGCTCCACCGACACCGGCGTTCTGATCGGCGCGGTGGCCAGCCTGGGGGCGGTCGCGCTCGCCCTGGTCCGCACCGCCAGTCACACCCCGCTGACGACGGCTCTGGTCATCCTGAGCGTGGTGACGGTCGTCGTGTCGTGGGGCCTGGTGAACACGGTGTTCGCCTTCAAGTACGCCAGGCTCTACTACATGGACGAGGACGGCGGCATCGACTTCGGGCAGGAGGATCCGCCGGCGTACAGCGACTTCGCCTACCTCGCGTTCACGATCGGCGTGACCTTCGGCGTCACCGACAACCGTGTGGTCAGCACGCATATCCGCAAGGTCGCCCTCGCTCACGCCCTGCTGTCCTACTTCTTCAGCACCGGCATCCTGGCCGTGGCCATCAATCTCGTCACCGGCCTGGGCCAGTGACCCCTGGTCAGGGCGATCCGCTCGGGGTAGGGCCTGGACATGCGTATCGCCCTGGTCGCCGATCCTGACCTGCCCACCGAGCTGGCTGTGAGGGTGGCGCGCGACCTGCCCGGCCGGTTGCGGGAGCGGCTCGGCCCGGGCTTCGACTGGCAGGTGTGCGCGTACACCGCTCCCCTGGCGGCGGAAGAGCAGGTCGACATCTCGGCCATGCTCACCGCTGTCCGTCCGCACCTGCCCGAGTCCGGCTGGGACGTCGGGATATTCCTCACCGACCTCCCTCGCCGGCTGGGCCTGGACGCGGTGAGCGCGGAGGTCAGCACCGGCGACCGCGTCGCCCTGCTGTCGTTGCCCGCCCTCGGCACCTTTCACCTGGTCGGCCGGACCTTGGAGGCCGTGGTCAACGTCGTCGGCCTGCTAGTCCTCCCGCCCACCGGCCGTGACCGCCTCCCTGCGATCGGCCGTAGGGTGGAAGGAGACACCGAGCCCGGCCGGGTCGTCCCCGATCGCTACGTCATGCCCGGCCTGCGCGGGCGGGCGCGCCTACTCGCCGGCATGGTGCGGGCCAACCGCCCATGGCGGCTGTTCACCTCGTTGTCACGGGCGCTGGCGGGCGTGTTCGCCACCGCCGCGTTCGGCGTGATCAACGACACCGCCTGGAAGCTCTCCACCGCGCTGGACACCTGGCGGCAGTCGCTGATCATGGTGCTGTCCATCCTCGCTCTCGCCGCATGGATCATCGTCGACCACGAGTTGTGGGAGCGTCCCGACGGCAGGGTGCCCAAGGCCCGTGCCCACCTCTACAACACCGTCACCCTGATCACCATCACACTGGGCGTGCTCTGCCTTTACGCGGTGCTGTTCGTGGTTCTCACCGGGGTCGGCGCGCTCGTGCTGGTCCCCGCCCCGCTCTCGGAGACGCTGAACCATCGACCGGGCGTCACCGACTACCTGGCGCTGGCCTGGTTCCTGACCTCCAGCGCGATGGTGGGCGGCGCCTTCGGCTCCGGGCTCGAGGACGACGGGACCGTTCGCAAAGCGGCCTACGGCCAGCGTCAGCGCGACCGGCTCGCAGAACAACAGAACGTCTGACCACTCGGCCGAAGTCGCCGCCTGGGCCGGAGCGGGTGCCCGCGACCAGAGCGCATGGGTGTCCCGTGCCAAAACTCGCCGACGCCGCCGCCATGGCCGGGGCGGTCGAGCACACCGTGCAGACGTTGGGGAGGCTCGACGTGGTGGTGGCCAGCGCGGGCGTGGCCCGCGCGGGAGGCATCGACGCTCTCCCCGCCGAGGAGATTGACCGGATGATCGACGTGAACGTGCGCGGGGTCTTGCACACCATCCGGGCCGCCCTGCCCCACCTTGGCGACGGCGGGCGCATCGTGACGATCGGCAGCGTGAACGCCGCGCGGGCACCCTTCGCCGGGGCCGCTGCCTATGGCATGACCAAGGCGGCCGTCGCCGGCCTGGTGCGCGGCCTGGCCAGGGATTTGGGGCCGCGCGGCATCACCGTGAACAACGTGCAACCCGGCCCCACGGCCAACGACAGCATGAGCGCCGACGGTCCCGCCGCCCAGGCCATGACCACATGGCTGGCACTGCCCAGGATCGGCACGCCGGAAGAGGTCTCCGCCCTGGTCTCCCACCTCGTCGGGCCAGAGGGCGCCTTCATCACCGGCGCTACCCTCGCCATCGATGGCGGCTTCACCGCCTCCTCGAGAGTCGCGGCGGATCGCCGCGTACAACTCGACCTTGGACTTGGGCTGCACCAACACCGCTTCATCCCGCGAAGACATCAATGCTTCCACCGCAAGCCCTCGGGTGCTGTTACTTCTCAGCGACATCGACTTCAAGCAGGAAGCCCGCGCGGCCGAACATCTGGCGTTTGAGCATCTTGATGCGGTTGACGTGGCCTTCCACCGGGCCGGAACTCCAGGGCAGGGTCAGGCCGGCGGTGACGGCGTCGAGGTCGCGCTCGAGGCCGCTTGCGAAGGCGTGAAGCGCGGGCAGGTCTTCGGCTTTCACCGCCGTGAGCCAGCCGGGAAGGTCGTGGCCTCGCCGTTGGGTGAGCATCATGGCGAAAGAGCGGACGTGCTTGAGGAGCGCGGCCGGTTCCGGGCAGCGGTCCAGGACGGTCTTGGTGGTCGCTGAGCGCGCCGTAGCTGCCGCGGTAGCCCAGCGTGGTGATCTCTTTCAGCAGGCGGGTGGCATTGCGTTCGCCCTTTTGCCAGCGCTGGTGCAGGTAGGGCTTGAAGGCGTCGAGGCTGCTGGGCTTGGTGGTCCACTGGCCCCACAACAGTTCCTCGGGCGTGGCGGCGTGGGCGTAGCGGATCACGGTGCGGTCGGTCATGCCGAGTTGCCGGGCGATGGAGCACAGGCTGTGCCCGGCCGCCTTCAACTCATGGATTCTGGCGTGCTTGGCACGGGTGCGGTCAGCGAACCGCGTTGAACCTTTGCCGGTGGTGCGCGGCGCTGCCGATGCTTGCCCGGGCTGCTCGCAAATGTCGGCCTGAGGGTCTGGTGAGCAGGAGCGATGCCGGGAGACCGACCGTTCCACGGCTTGGATCAGGTTGTGCCACAGGTGCCGGCGATCGGCACATTGCCTCGCCTGGGGCGCGCGGCCGTTGCCCCGGCGCAGGGCGAAGTCGTCCACGCCCACCGCGGTGAGCCGGCCGATCTCGGGATCCGGCAGGGCGTGGATGAGCCGGATCAGCGTGGAGCGGCTGGCTGCCAAACCCAGCATGGACGCCAGCCGCGCTCCGGCACGTCCGGCCAACGCCAGGGCGATGGCCTCCAGCGCGGCGCGCCGCAGCGGGGTACGCCGGCCCTAGCCGGTCAGCCGCTTGGAGGTCTGCCAGGCACGTCAGGCAAGTAGGGAGCCGCGCCTGCCCCGCCGGTGGGCGTCGAGAGGTCCATCAACCGCATGAGAAGACCCCGCTGGATCCGCCAGTGGGGTGGTGCTCGAAGCAGGGCTGCAAAAGAACGCCAAGGGCGGCTGGTCTGATGGCCCGCGGACCCGATGGATGATGCCAGAGTGGCGTGCTTTGAGAAGTTCGTGGAGGAACTACTCGACTTCCTGCTGACGCGACTGGATGAGGCCGGGTTTGAGCGACTCATCGCCCATGAGCCCCGGCGAATGTGTGCCCCTTTTATCTTCTCGGGCGGCGGCCGTGTGGAGCAGCGAGGAATGTGGTTCACGGGGTGCCGAGCTTGCTCGCAGATCCCCTCAGGAGGGTTCGGCGGGGACATCAAGGTCGAAGCATGGCCATGCTTTCATGTTCGGTCTCTGACGCTGCAGTTCGCCGACGACCCAGACTTCTGCCAGGGGTGGAGACCTGAGCATGCGCTATTCGCATCGGGAAGGCCCATCCGCCAGGAAGACGACTAAGTGCTGAAGACACGACTCTCAGGCCAGGAGTCCCAGGGTTTCGGGCGCTTCTATGACGGTCAACTGCCGCTCGGGGTCGGCTTCCTGGTGCGCGAACTTGCTGATCAGGTCGGCGAGGGCTTGCCGGTCCTGTCCGGGGAGGCGCTGCAGGAGAGCGATCACGGGCTCCAGTACCTCCATCGTGGCCTCAGGCCCGATGACGTCGTCGTCGCTGAGATCAAACCAGATGACGATCTCCGTGAGCGCTTTGGCGAGGGCGCGTTCGAGCGTGGTCTTCATGGGCTCTTGGCCGGTCGTTGGAGGTTGTGATGCTGGCTCTCCTGCCGAGTACGACCGACCAGGCAATGTCCCTGGCGTCCGGCGATGCCCCGGGCGACCCACCCCTTGAGGGCAACTCCACATTATTGCGATCCAGAAAACGAAAACCTTATTACGGTTATCGGATAGCTTTCGAGAGAGGGCGCACTAAAATGCCCCGCAGCCAACCATGGAAATGCGCTAAACGCATGCGCATCAATATTTCCCTCGCGTTCACCCGAAGTTCTCGCGGCAGGGGTCGGGTCGCGGCGATAATCCTTGATGGCAACGCTTTTGTGAGTCCACGAAAGCACGTACCGAATTTGGAGATTTACATGAAGAAGTTCCTGGCGCTCGCGGGCGTGAGCGCCGCCCTGGCGGCCGGTCTCCTCGCGACCGCACCCGCTCACGCGGCGACGGCAAACGCTACTTCGCCCAGCGCGATGTCGCCCTTCCGTTACTACGACACCTTCTACGGGCCGAATCCTTGGTGGTCATGCTCGCAGCGGGGAAATCTCGGGCTGCAGAGAGGTGAGTGGTATGACTATGACTGCAGGCCTGGCACCAGCTGGGTGGATCTTTATATCCAGGTAAGTCCCAACTAATTAGTCCAGCGAGCGAGCAGCCCCTCTAACCTCGATCTTTCGCGATCAAGGTGTGGTCGGCTGAGCGGTCCAGCTGAGGGTTGAATTGCGTGCTGTGGTCAGCGCGCTGGCCCGGCTGTCGCGC